>NZ_JAVSCF010000106.1:0-20259 GCF_031932565.1 Streptomyces sp. B1866 | reverse complement strand
GCCGCGACCTCGCCGACCCGGCCCTGCGCGCCCTGCCCATCCACGGCGTCGCCACCCGATGCGGCTTCACGCACCCTTCCGACTTCAGCCGCGCCTTCCGCACCGCGTACGGCATATCCCCCCGGGAATTCCGCGCGCAGGCCGGGTCCGGAGCACCGTAGACGCGTCGTCAATCGTTGTGGACTGTCAGCCAACGACTTTCCGGTCCGCGGTCGGCATGCTTTTCCCGTACCCGATACGGGCCCTTCCGCCCGGTGAACTCACCGGGCCAGGAAAGGGAATTACCCGTTCCTTTTGTTGGGCGATGAAAGGAATGAGCACCATGCGTATACGGACCGCACTGGCCGGGATCGCCCTGGCGGGCGCCGCCGTCCTCTCCGCCGCCCTTCCCGCGCAGGCCACGGGATCGGCCGCGGAGGGCCACAGCTCCACCACCGGGACCGCCCAGGTCCTCTCCGCGCGGCTGTACGACGGCCTGAACTACGGCGGGGCGTCGCTGCCCGTCTACGACGACACCGGTTGCGACACCGACGTGTCCCTGGAGCACAGCATTCCGAATCTGGCGACCTCCGGGTTCGACAACCTGACGTCCTCCGCGCGCGGCTACGCGAACTGCGACGTCAAGCTCTTCGAACACATCAACTACCAGGGCATCCAGTCGGCGTGGTTCACCGAGTCGCCCGACCTCGGTGTCCTCAGCAACAAGGTGACGTCCGCCCAGTTCAGCTGATCCACCGGCACAACACCGGCCCCGCAGCCCGCAGCGGCTGCGGGGCCCCGGCCTGACCGGTCCACAGCGCCCGTACACCACCTGCCCGTCCCGGCCCGGCCGCCGACGGCACACCGAAGAGAACGGGGGATCAGCCGTGCGGAACCGGTCACGCCGGTACGGGCGGGGGGTGACGGCCGCGTGCGCGGTCCTGGCCGCGGGGCTGCTCGCCGCGTGCGGGACCAGCGGCGGGACCGGCGAGGGGACCAGCGAGGGAACCGGGAAGGGGACCGCGGACGGCCCGCCCCCGGCGGAGCGCGTGCCGAAGGTGACGAGCAGCGCGGACGTGCCCGGTCTGCCGCTCGACGCGCACGCGCTCACCCGGGAGCAGTACCTGACGTACATGAAGGGCCAGCGCGTCGCCGCCCGGCGGTGCATGGCGCGCTTCGGCTTCCCGGACTTCCGGGGCCTGGACTCCAGCGTCGACGCGTCCTACCGCGGCGACCGGGCCGACCCGTCGCGGTACTTCTACGCGATCGACGCGACCGGCGCCGCCCGGTACGGCTACCACTCCCCGCCCGAAGGGCCTCGAAGCACACCGCCGCCGGGCGGCGGCACCACGGCGGCGGAGAACGCCGTGTACCAGGGGGCGAACGCCGGGCGACGGGTCGCCGGGCGCACGGTGCCCGAGGGGGGCTGCTCGGCCGAGGCGTACCGGGTGACGCACGAGGGCGCGCAGGCGGGTGTCGACATCCTGAGCGGCGTTTCCAGGCCGCGGTACGACCTGTACCGGCAGGCGCAACGGGACGACCGGGTGCGGGCGGCCTTCGCCGGGTGGAGCGCGTGCATGAGGCGGTCCGGGCTCGCCTACGCCGACCCCATGGCGGCGCAGAACGACGTCCGCTGGCGGAAGGCCGCCGCGGCCACCCGGGAGGAGACCGCCGTGGCCGTCGCCGACGTGGCGTGCAAGCAGCGCACCAACACGGTCGGCGTGTGGTGGTCGGTCCTCGCGGCGTACGAGAAGCGGTACGCCACGCGGCACCGGGACGAGCTGGCGGACCTGCGCCGCGCCCGGGAGGCGGTCGTGCGCACCTGCGCCCGGCTGGTCGCGGAGGGCGAGCGGTGACGGCCTGACGGCCCGCCACCGGGGGTACGCCGACGGCGGGCGGTGGGACGGGCGGGGAATCCCGCCCTGATCCACGTGACCGTCTACGACGCGCGCGGCCGGATACTGGCCCGGTCGCCCGGGTGACGCGCCATCGCCCTGCCGCGCGTCACCGCAGCGTCGGGTCCAGCGCCTCCCGTACCGCGTCCCCCAGCATCACGAACGCGAGCACCGTGATGCTCAGCGCGCCCGCGGGCCACAGCAGCATGTGCGG
This sequence comes from Streptomyces sp. B1866, assembly GCF_031932565.1. Lineage (NCBI taxonomy): Bacteria > Bacillati > Actinomycetota > Actinomycetes > Kitasatosporales > Streptomycetaceae > Streptomyces > Streptomyces sp. B1866. Next base: position 18,171 of record NZ_JAVSCF010000106.1, on the reverse strand, counting down.
CGCGTCGCGCAGCTCGGTGGACGCGGCCGAGATGTCGGTGCCCCAGGAGACGGTGGGCGGCTTCAGGCCCACGCCGATGAACGACAGCGTCGCCTCCAGCGAGATGTACGTGCCCAGCGCCAGCGTCGCCACGACGATCACGGGCGCCAGCGCCCCCGGCGCGATGTGCCGCAGCAGCACGCGCGTCCCGCTCGCGCCGAGCGCCCGCGCGGCCTGCACGTAGTCGTGCCGGGCGGTGGCCAGCACCGCGCCGCGCGCGATGCGGGAGATCTGCGGCCAGCCCAGCAGCACCAGGAAGCCGACCACCGGCCACACCGAGCCGCCGGCCATCACGGACAGGAACACCAGGCCGCCCAGCAGCACCGGGATGCCGAAGAAGACGTCGGCGACGCGCGAGAGCACCGCGTCCCACCAGCCGCCGCGGAAGCCCGCCAGCCCGCCGACGACGCCGCCGAGCAGGGCCGCGCCGGCCGTGGCGCACACGCCGACGGTCAGCGAGGCGCGCGCGCCGTAGACCGTACGGGTGTACACGTCGCGGCCCTGGGTGTCGAAGCCGAACGGGTGGCCGGGCTGCGGGCCCTCGCGCGCCCGCATCAGGTCGGCCCGGTACGGGTTGCCGTGCGCGACCAGGCCCGGCCAGACGGCGATGACCACGAGGAAGCCGATGGCCAGCGCGGACAGCAGGAAGACGGGGTCGCGCAGCAGGGTGCGGCGGGCGTCGGCCCACATGCCGCGCGCGGGCGGCGCGGGCGGGGGCGGCGGGCCGCCCGCCAGGCCCCAGGAGGTCTGGCGGGGGCGGCGCGGCGGCCCCGGCGGGCGCGGGGCGGCGGCCTCAGTCACGGCACTCACCCGGCACGGCGGAGGCGGACGGTTCACAGGGCGGCGCGCAGGGCGGCGCACACGGCTCACACATGGCGGATCCTCGGGTCGAGCAGGGCGTACAGCAGGTCCACGGCCAGGTTGGCGAGCAGGAAGACGATGACGAGGATGGTCACGAAGCCGACGACGGTCGGGGCGTTGTGGCGCAGGATGCCCTGGTAGAGCTGGTAGCCCACACCGTGGATGTTGAAGATCCGCTCGGTGACGACGGCGCCGCCGAGCAGCGCGCCGAGGTCCGTGCCGACGAAGGTGACGACGGGGATCAGCGAGTTGCGCAGCAGGTGGCGGGTGACGATGCGGCGGCGCGGCAGGCCCTTGGCGACGGCGGTGCGCAGGTAGTCGGCGCGGGTGTGCTCGGCCAGGCTGGTGCGGGTGAGCCGGGTGGTGTACGCGACGGAGACCAGGCCCAGCACCGCGCCGGGCAGCAGCAGTTGGCCCAGCGGCGCCTCGGGCGCGACGGTCGGGCTGACCCACGCCCACCGCACGCCGAGCAGGTACTGGAGCACGGTGCCGCTGACGAAGGTGGGCACGGCGAGCGCGACCAGGGTCAGCAGCAGGACGGCGGTGTCGGCCCCGCGCCCGCGGCGCAGCCCGGCGGCCAGCCCGAGGGCGATTCCGGCGGCCGACTCGAACACGACGGCGACGAGCGTGAGCCGGGCGGTGACCGGGAAGGCGGCGCGCATCAGGGCGGTGACCGGGTCGCCGGTGAAGGACGTGCCGAAGTCGCCGCGCAGCACCTGGCTCATGTAGTGGGCGTACTGCCGCCACAGCGGCCGGTCCAGGTACAGGTCGTGGCGTACGCGCGCGGCGGTGGCCGGATCCGGCGCCCGGTCGCCGAACAGGGCCGCGACCGGGTCGCCCAGCGCGTACACCATGAGGAAGATCAGGAACGTGCTGCCCGCGAGCACCGGGACCATCTGGAGCAGCCGTCGGATCACGTGCCGGGCCATGGCTCAGCCCGCCGCGATCCGCTCGTACACGGGCGTGCCGAACGGGTCGAGCGCCACGTCCGCCAGCCGCCGCGAGTAGCCCGCGCTGCCGTTCTGGTACCACAGCGGCACGGCGGGCATGCGGCGGGCCAGGATCCGCTCGGCGCGCTGGAAGGCGGCGACGGCCTCGCGCGGGGTGGCGGCGGCGTTGGCCCGGTCCACCTGGCGGTCGAAGTCCGCGTCGTGGAAGCGGGCGTCGTTGGAGGAGCCGCTGGTGTAGTACAGCGGCTGGAGGAAGTTCTGGATCAGCGGGTAGTCCATCTGCCAGGCCGCGCGGAACGGGCCGGTCATCCGCTGGTCGGTGAGCCGGTCGCGGTAGTCGGCGAACGTGCCCACCGGGCTGCCCGTGCACGCCCGGTCGTCGCCCAGCGCCCGGTTGATTCCGTTGCACACGGCGTCGACCCACTCCCGGTGCGAGCCGCTGTCGGCGTTGTACGCGATGGTCATCCGCCCGCCGGGCAGCCCGCCCGCCGCCCGGATCAGCCGCCGGGCCCGCTTCGGGTCGTACCCGCAGGCGTCCCCGCACAGGCCGGGCCGGTAGCCGCCGGTCGCGCGCAGCACCGGGGAGGTCCAGTCGGTGGCGGGGGTGCGGGTGCCGTGGAAGACGCGGTCGGTGACGGCCTTCCGGTCGATGGCCAGCGAGATCCCGCGCCGCAGCCCCGCCGCCCGCACCGAGCCCCACCGCCGGTCGTACATCGGGAAGGTGAGGGTCTGGAGGACCCCCGCGGGCTGGTTGACGTACCGCCCGCCGAGGTCGCCCGCGACGTGCGTGAGCTGCGCGGCGGGCAGGTCGTCCACCAGGTCGAGGTTGCCCGCCCGCAGGTCGGTGTAGGCGGTGGCGCTGTCGGTGTAGACCTGAAGGTCCACGCCCGCGTTGCGGGCCGGGTCGGGCCCGGGGTAGCCGGGGCGCGCGCGCAGCTTCATCACCGCCCCGCGCGTGTACGACGCCACCACGTACGGCCCGTTGCCGACCGGCCTGCTCAGCCACGCCTCGTGGTCGGTGAAGAACACGCGCGGCAGCGGGGCGTAAGCGGTATAGCCCAGGGTGGTCGGCCAGGTGGAGAACTTCTGCGTGAGCCGGACGGTAAACGTGCGCTTTCCGGTCACGCGCAGCCCGGAGAGCGTCTTCGCGGTCGGGCGGCCGCGGTCCGGGTGCACCCGGTCGTAGCCCTCGATGAACCGGAAGAAGTACGCGTTCTTCTGCCGGTGGTCCAGCAGCGCCCCGTAGTTCCAGGCGTCGGCGAAGGACCGGGCGGTGACCGGCTCGCCGTTGCTGAACGTCCAGCCGCGCCGGACGGTGATGGCGTACGTGCGCTGGTCGGCCGTCTCGATCCGCTCGGCGAGCGCGTTGCGGGCGGCGCCGGTGCGCGGGTCGTACCGCTTGAGCCCGCGGAAGATCATGCCGAGCACCTTGCCGCCGGGCACGTCGTTGGTGTTGGCCGGTTCCAGCGGGCTCTGCGGGTCGCTCCACGAGGCCCGTACGACCCCGGACTCGGCCGCGGCCCCGGCCACCCCTCCCCCGCACGCGCCCGCCCCCAGCCCGGCCAGCGCGACGGCGGCCAGCGTGAGGGCTGCCGCCGTGGCTGTGCGCATGGGTGCCCCCTGGGGTCCGCCGTGGGCCGGGCCCGTGGTTCGGGCCGGACCCCCAGCACACCCCGGGCGGCGGGCCCGCGCACGCCGTGCGGTCCGACCGGGCGCGGTCCGACCGGGCGAGGGCCCCGGCGGTGGGTGCGCGGCGCCTGCGGCGGGCCCTTCCCCTCCCCGCCCCTTCCCGCAACCGGGGCTCCGCCCCGGGCCCCGGCGGGCTGGCGAGGGCCCGAGCACCGGGACGGAACGTGCTGGGCGGCGCACGCGCATTCGCCAGCGAGACTCACGTGCCGAGTTCCGGGCCGAGGTCGACCACGGTGCACCGGCACAGTTCCAGGACGAGCTGGGACGCGAGGAACCAGGCCCGGTCCCGGTGCCCGTAAGGAAGATGGCCGCCGCCCGCCCTGACCAGCCTCCCCGAGCTGTCGGGCACGAAGAAGTCCCCCAGAACGGCGCGCGGGCGGGGCTTCCGGACCCGGACGGCGACCGGACGCGTCAGGTGCGGGCAGTGCCGTAGGGCGGTGGCCACGCACGGGAGACAGATCGGCGGCTTGGTGCTGTACGCCTCTTCCAGCCAGCCCTCGGAGCGCTCGGCGGCGTCCCGCTGAGGCATGAGGAACAACCAGCCGCGGGAGGTCCGGCTTGCCGCCCCGCCGCAGACCTGACAGAGGTTCCCCAGCATGGCTCGACGCTGGCGGGCGGGATGGACAGAGCGGAAGTCCGGCTTCCCCTGTCCAGGGGCTTCGGTCAGCCGACTTCACAGCACGCCGTGCGCGTCCCGGTCCGCCGACGTCTCGTCGCCGTAGCACAGCCCTGAACCGTCCGGGCGGACGGTGAGCGTGCCGACCGTGACGCGTTCCTCACTCCAGGGCGTGATGTAGGGCACGGGAATCCCGCCCGGCCCCCAGGTCATCACCGTCCGCTCGGCGAGGGCCGCTTCTGGCTTCCGGGCACGCGGTTCTGCCGATTTCAAGGGACTCCTCCCTGCTGTCACCCGTTCGAGGGGACCAACGACCTGTAGATGCAGGCGGGTTGGCGCCTGGCCAACCCGCACCTCTAGGATGCTGCCCCACACACACAGAGCGCAACCACCAATTTTCAAGTCCAATTGGACTTCACTTGAGGCCACTCGGGCCGGCCAGGACGACATACTGTGACCGGCGGAGAGACAGGAGGTGATCCACGTGGCGGCAGAGCCGACCATGCGCCGTCGGCTGCTGGGCATGGAACTGCGCAGCCTGCGTGAGGGTGCCGGGCGAACGTCCGAGGAGACGGCCGACCAGATGGGTTGGCACCCGTCCAAGATGACGCGCCTGGAGAGCGGCCGGAGCGGGCTGCGCGTCCACGAGGTGACAGCCCTTCTCGACTTCTACGGCGTCACCTCCGAGGAGACGCGCGACACGCTGGAGGGGCTCGCCCGGGAGGGCAAGCGCCGTACGTGGTGGCGGCCGTACAACGACGTGCTGGAGCGGCAGTACACCAACCTGCTCGCGTTCGAGTCGGAGGCCGAGACCGTCCGCAACTACGAACTCGCGCTGGTCCCGGGCCTGTTGCAGACGCCGGACTACGCGCGGGCCATCACCCGCGCACTTCAGCCGGACAGGCCGTCTGAGAAGGTGAACGCGCTGGTGGACGTACGGCTACAGCGCCAGAACCAGGCCCTGTCCCGCGAAGACCCGTTGAGCCTCTGGGCGATTGTGGACGAGGCCGCCCTGCGCCGCGAGGTCGGCAGCCCGGCCGTCATGACCAGGCAGGTCCGGGCACTGGCGGAAGCCTCGGAGCGCACCAACATCACGTTGCAGGTGCTGCCCTTCGGAGCCGGGGCCCATGTCGCTCTGCTCGGGTCCTTCGTGATCTACGGGTTCCCGATCCGCAGCGACCTCGACGTGGTGTACGTCGAAGGGCAGGCAGGTAGTGTCTACCTCGAACGCGAGCAGGACCGCACGACCTACGGTCACGCCTTCGACCTGCTCCGGGCGGACGCACTCGGTGTCGATCAAACGCGCGACTTCCTCACGCGCTTCATGAAGGAGCAGGGTTGATGTACCGCACTACCGGCAGCGGCAGCGTGGCGGTTCTGTCCGGCGCTGTGTGGCGCACCAGTTCCTACAGCGGGGCGCAGGGCAACTGCGTGGAGGTCGCCGACGGCTGCCCCGGCCTCGTCCCCGTCCGGGACAGCAAGGTCGCGGACGGCCCGGTGCTCCTCGTCTCCGCAGACGGCTGGTCGTCGTTCGTCGCCGCCCTCAAGGACAGGGCCCTACCGGTCTGAGAACACCCGATCGGCTTCCCCGAGAGCCCGCCCCCGATCTCTGGAGCGGGCTCTCGGTCTTGCCACTCGGCAGCGCGGTGAGGGATGACAGCACCGGGAGGTTTCAGGTCACATCCTGCTCGGAGCAGTGATGCCCAGCAGGCCGAGGCCCTGGGCGAGGGTCGCACCGGTGAGCCGGCACAGTGCGAGCCGGTTCGCGCGGACCTCTGCGGAGTCGGCCTTGAGTACGGGGCAGGACTCGTAGAAGTACGTGTACGCCGTGGCCAGCTCGTAGAGGTAGCCGGCCAACCGGTGAGGCTCCAGGGTCGACGCCACCGCGTTGAGCGTGGCGCTGAACTCGTCAAGTAGCAGAGCGAGTTCCCGCTCGGCTGGTTGCAGTGTGAGGCCGGGCAGGAACCGGTAGTCGTCTGCCGCTGCCTCGTGCGCCTTGCGCAGGATGGACGCGATTCGTGTGTGGGTGTACTGCAAGTACACGCCCGTCTGACCGCTGAAGGAGACCATCCTGCTGACGTCGAAGGCGTAGTCGCGCGTCCGTGACGTCGACAGCTCCGCGTATTTGACCGCCCCCACGCTGGCGATCTCCGCGGTGGCATCGAGGAGGTCGGCGCTGACGGATGGGTCTTTCTCCGCGACGACCTCCCGTGCGCGGCGCAGCGCGTCATCGAGCAGGTCCGCGAGCCGGACGGTTCCGCCGGAGCGGGTCTTGAAGGGGCGGCCGTCGGGTCCGTTGATGGTGCCGTTCTGGACGTGGACGGGCTCCACGCTGTCGGTCAGCCAGCCAGCGCGTGCGGCCGTACGGAAGACCATGTCGAAATGCTGGGACTGCCGGGCATCCACCACGTACAGCAGCCGATTGGCCTTCAGTTCCTGGGTGCGGTAGCGGATGGCCGCCAGGTCGGTCGCGGCGTAGCCGAACCCGCCGTCGCGCTTCTGCACCAGCAGCGGCGTCGGCTTGTCGTCGGGCCCGCGGACGTCGTCGAAGAACACGCACAGCGCGCCTTCGCTCTCGACCAGCACGCCCTTGGTCCGCAGCTCGTCGACGACGTCCTGGAGCCGGGGGTTGTAGAAGGACTCACCAGCCACGTCGTCTGGAGTCAGCAGTACGCCGAGGCGCTTGTAGATCCGCTGGAATGCTTCTTCGGACTCAGCGACGATCTCGCGCCACGCGGAGACGGTCTCGTCGTCGCCTGCCTGCAAGGCGACGACCCGCTGTTGCGCCCGCTCCTTGAACGCCGGATCCGCGTCGAACCGGGCCCGCGCCGCCCGGTAGAGCGCGTCCAGGGCGGAGACCGCCGTACCGGTGAGGGCCTGCTCGACATCCGCGCTCCGCCAGGGCTGCTCGGGGTGCTCGAAGATGTGCTGGATCAGCATGCCGAACTGGGTGCCCCAGTCGCCGACGTGGTTCTGCCGCACCACCTCGGCACCGAGATGTCCCAGGATCCGGACGAGCGCGTCACCGATCAGCGTGGAGCGCAGGTGCCCTACGTGCATCTCTTTTGCCACGTTGGGGCCCGAGTAATCGACGACCACCCGCTGTGACTCCTGCGTCCGGGATACCCCGAGGTGGGGGTCCTCCAGACGCGCGCTCAGGCGTTCGAGGAGAACGGTGTCCGACAGGATGATGTTGAGAAAGCCGGGACCGGACACTTCGACGGAGGCCACGAAAGGCGCGGTCGACACGTGGTCGGACAGCGTCGCCGCGAGGTCACGTGGCGCCTGTCCGACTCGCTTGGCCAGTGAGAGGGCGACGTTCGACTGGAAGTCCGCCCGGTCGGAGCGGCGAACCAGCGGGTCCTCCCCAGCCAACTCGACCGGCAGAGCCGCAGCCATCGCCGCCGACACCGCCGCCGACACCTCGTCGGCCAAGGACCGGACCTGATCCGTCATGTTTCGCGCACACCCTCCATGCATGAGCCGACATCGCCTACGAGTCAGGCTCCGCCATCCACGGACGTGACAGTGCGCTCGCAGCCAGCGGCATAGCCGACCCGGAGCGCGCTGTCACCCCTAAGCATGTCAGGTTTGCAGCGGAGCGCTGTCACTCCATGTCGATCAAGGTGCGCAAATGCGCCACGCTGGAAACTGCGGCGGCCAGTTCGCGGTCGGCGACCCGCTGTCGCTCGACCGGAGGGATGTAGAGGATGTGCTGAGAGGTCGCCACCTCGGAGAGGACGCCGAGTTCACCGATCGGGATATCCGCGATTTCTGGCCGGGTGAACGGAAAAGAGGCGCTGTGCACCAGTCTGGTCACGTGATCTGCGGGGTAGAACTGCTCCAGGTACTGCTGTAGACGCGAGAACCGTTCCGGCCGGTTTTTGTGCGTCGAGTAGAGCGAGGTTTCCACAGAGTTCACCTGCCATAAAAACAGGGGAACAGTCGGGATGAGGGGATACCGTCGCAGGAGCAGCGTTGTCGCCTCGAACATCATCGCGCCCTCCGGACCGGGATCGAATCCCAGGTCGGCCCATACAGTGTCGAGCGAGGAGATGCCGGGCACGATCTCCACCGGGATGGAGCGCTCTTTCGCGGCCTGCATGATGAGCTGTGACGGCGTCACCAGGACGAGGGGATGTCCCGAGGTGACGTAGGCGACGTGGCGGCCGGCGGTCGCGGCGGCGATCACGATACCGGCGACTTCGTGGTACGTCTCCCTGCGGGCCTTGTCCTCTGCGTAAGCGGTCGAAAGATCGACGGCTTTCGGGTCGAAATGCTCGCGAAGGTAGTCCAACACGAGACTCTGCGCGTGCAGGACATAGAGTTCGTCGGCGGCACGCAACGCGGCTTCCGCCTCGCGGCTCATCTGTATGAGACTGACTGTACCGATTCCCACGATGGAAATGCGAGCCGCGCCTGAGTTTGCAGGTTCGATCACGAAGAACCTCTCTGATCAGAACTCGAATCGGACGCGCTGACAGAAAGGGTCAGTCAGTCAGGCCGTCGTCGTCGTAGGCGCCGTTCTCGCGGATGTGAAAGTACTTCCTGTCGTCGAGAAGCCTGTAGAGGGCGTTCTCGTCTCCGCTCAGCAGCGCCGAGCTTTCCTCCTCAGCGAGGGTGTAACCCGCGAGGACCCGAGGGTCGCCGTCGCGCAGTCCCGCGCGAAGCTCAGAGTCGTGGTTGCTCCGTAAGAGCACCTGGCGAAGGTCCGACATCACAACCTCCAGATCAATCGTGTGACGACTAGACTACCCAGGGCTACGAACCTCGTCCAGGGTCCGAGACAGGTCCCGCTCATCCTCCTTGTCGACCACTCCAGACTCGCCGCCCCTCTGCTCCTGCCCTGAGCCGGGCCTCGGGCGACTGTCCTGGGCAGACCGGCGGGGCACCGGCCGGAAAAGGAGCAGGGAAGGAAGCGGCGGCCGCTTCCTTCCCCGAACCGGGCAGGCGCACCCCGCAAGGGGCTACGCGTGCACCACGTCCCGCTCCTCCGCGAAGTGGCACGCCGACTCGTGGGCCACCGGCGAGTCAAGGCCCGCGAAGCGGGCCGGGACCGCCAGCGCCGGCTCCTCCTGCGCGCACCGCGCCTGCGCCTTCCAGCAGCGCGTGCGGAAGCGGCAGCCCGACGGCGGGTTGGCCGGGGAGGGCACGTCGCCCGCGAGGATGATCCGCTCGCGGCCGTCGCGCGCCTGCGGGTCGGGGACGGGCACGGCCGACAGGAGGGCCTGGGTGTACGGGTGGGTGGGGTGGTCGTAGATCTCGGTGTCGGTGCCGATCTCGGCCATCCTGCCCAGGTACATCACGCCGACCCGGTCGGAGATGTGCCGGACGATGGACAGGTCGTGGGCGATGAAGAGGTAGGACAGGTCGAACTGGTCCTGGAGCTTCTCCATCAGGTTGATGACCTGCGCCTGTACGGACACGTCCAGCGCGGACACCGGCTCGTCGCAGATGATCACCTCGGGGTTCAGGGCGAGGCCGCGGGCGATGCCGATGCGCTGGCGCTGGCCGCCGGAGAACTGGTGCGGGTAGCGGTTGATGTACTCCGGGTTCAGGCCGACGACGTCCAGCAGCTCCTGCACGCGGCGGCGCCGGTCGCCCTTGGGGGCCGCCTCGGGGTGGATCTCGAAGGGCTCGCCGATGATGTCGCCGACCGTCATGCGCGGGTTCAGCGAGGTGTACGGGTCCTGGAAGACCATCTGGATGTTGCGGCGCACGGCCTTCAGGGCGCGGCCGGACAGCCGGGTGATGTCCTGGCCCTTGTAGAAGACCTGGCCCGCGGTGGGGGTCTCCAGGGTCATCAGCAGCTTGGCGACGGTGGACTTGCCGCAGCCGGACTCGCCGACGATGCCCAGCGTCTCGCCCTTGTACAGGTCGAAGGAGACGCCGTCGACGGCCTTGACCGCGCCGATCTGCCGCTTGAAGAGGATGCCCTGGGTGAGCGGGAAGTGCTTGACCAGGCCGCGCACCTGGAGGATCGGCTCGCCGCGCTCGGCGGGGGCCTCGATGGCGGCGACGGCGGCCTCGGTCTCGGACTCGGGTCCGGGCCCGGGTCCGGCGGCCGTCCCGGTCCCGGGGGCCGGCTCCGCACCCGTACGATCAGCCGTCGTACCGGAGGGGGCCGCCGGCTTCTCCAGCTCCGCCTCAGCCATGGATCGTCTCCTTCCAGAAGTGGCACGCGCTCCCGCGGCCCGGCAGCTCGCCGCCGTCCGGCTCGGTGACCTGGTGCAGCGGGGGCACGTCCGTACGGCACACGTCCTGTGCCCGCGGGCAGCGCGGGTGGAAGGCGCAGCCGTCGGGGATGCGGGTGAGGTTGGGCGGCAGGCCCTTGATGGCGTACAGCTCCTGGCCCTTGCGGTCCAGGCGGGGGATGGAGTCGAGCAGGCCGCGGGTGTACGGGTGGGCGGGCCGCCGGTACAGCTCGTGTACGGGCGCGGTCTCCACGATCCGGCCCGCGTACATCACCGCGATCTTGTCGGCGACGTCGGCGACGACGCCCAGGTCGTGGGTGATGAGGATCAGGCCCATGCGGTACTCCCGCTGGAGCTCCGCCAGCAGCTCCATGACCTGCGCCTGTACGGTCACGTCGAGCGCGGTCGTGGGCTCGTCGGCGATGATCAGGTCGGGTTCCAGGGCCAGCGCCATGGCGATCATGATGCGCTGGCGCATGCCGCCGGAGAACTGGTGCGGGTAGTCCCCCACCCGCTCCCGGGCGGCCGGGATACGCACCCGCTCCATCAGCTCCACGGCCCTGGCCCTGGCCTCCTTGCGGCCGAGGCCCTGGTGGACGCGGAACATCTCGCCGAGCTGGTAGCCGACCGACAGCACGGGGTTCAGGGCGGACAGCGCGTCCTGGAAGATCATGGCGATCTTCTGGCCGCGGATCTTCCGGCGCGCCTCCTTGGACATGGTGAGCATGTCCTGGCCGTGGAAGAGGATCTCCCCCCGGGGGATGCGGCCGGGCGGCATGTCGAGGATGCCCATGATCGCCTGGGCGGTGACGGACTTGCCGGAGCCGGACTCGCCGAGGACGGCCAGGGTCTCGCCGGCCGACACGCTGTAGTTCACGCCGTTGACGGCCCTGGCCACGCCGTCCCGGGTGTGGAACTCCACGTGCAGGTCGCGGACCTCCAGCAGCGGTGCGCCGTCCGGGGTGCGGCCCGGGGCGGGGGCCGTCGCGGTCTTCTCGGTGGTGGTCACGTACGCCCTCCTCAGCGCAGCTTGGGGTCGAGGGCGTCGCGCACCGCGTCGCCGAGCATGATGAACGCGAAGACCGTCAGGCTCAGCATGCCTGCCGGGAACAGCATCACATGCGGGTGGTCGCGAATGACGTCACGCGCCGCGTTGATGTCGATTCCCCACGAGATGGCCGGGTCCGACAGGCCCATGCCGAGGTACGACAGGGTGGCCTCGGCCGAGATGAAGCCGCCCAGGGAGATGGTGGCGACGACGATCGCGGGGGCGACGGAGTTGGGCAGGATGTGGCGCAGCAGGATGCGGCCGGTGCCCGCGCCGAGCGCCTTGGCGGCCACCACGTAGTCGGCGTGCTTGGTGGTGATCACCGCGCTGCGCGTCACCCGGGCGATGGACGTCCACCCGAGGAAGGCCAGCGCGCCGGAGACCACCCACACCTTGCGGTCGGTGAAGGCGTTCAGGGCGACCATCGTGCCCAGCAGGAACGGCAGCCCGAAGAAGATGTCGGTGATCCGGGAGATCAGGGCGTCGATCCAGCCGCCGAAGTAGCCGCTGAGCATGCCCAGCAGCCCGCCGACGAGGGTGACCACGACGGTGGTGCCGACGCCGACCAGGACGGAGGCGCGGGTGCCGTAGACGACGCGGGCGTAGACGCTGCGGCCCTGGTTGTCGTAGCCGAACCAGTCGGACTGGAACAGGTGCCCGTACTCCGGCCCGGTCAGGAAGTGGTTGGTCAGGTCGGCGTGGCGCGGGTCGGTGCCGGTGAACAGGCCGGGGAAGGCCGCGATCATCACCAGCAGCACGAGCAGCACCGAGGAGATCCAGAACATGGGCCGGCGGCGCAGGTCGTACCAGGCGTCCGTCCACAGACTGCGCGGCCTGCCAGGGCCCGGGCCCGCGGCGGACGGCTCGGGCGGCTCGGCGGCGGCGAGGACGGACCCGGTGACCGGGGCGCCGGCGGCGGTCGTCGCGTCGGTCAGGTCAGGCATACCGGATCCTCGGGTCCAGGACCGCGTACAGCAGGTCGATGATCAGGTTGAGGACGAGGAAGACCAGGACGAAGATCGTCACGACGCCGGTGATGGTGCTGCCCTCGCGCTGGCTGAGCGCCTTGTACAGCAGGTTGCCGACGCCCTGGACGTTGAAGATGCCCTCGGTGACCACGGCGCCGCCGAACAGGGTGCCGAAGTCGGCGCCGAGGTAGGTGACCACCGGGATGAGCGAGTTGCGCAGCAGGTGGACGCCGACCACGCGGCGGCGCGGCAGGCCCTTGGCCACGGCGGTGCGCATGTAGTCGGCGCGCAGGTTCTCCGCGAAGGTGGTCCGGGTCAGCCGGGCCACGTACGCCATGGACAGCAGGGCCAGCACGAAGCCGGGCAGGACCAGCTGGGTGATGTCCTCGGAGTCCTGCACGTTCGGGGTGACCCAGCCGAGCTGGTTGGCGAAGATCGTCTGGGCGAAGTAGCCGAGGACGAACACCGGGATCGAGATGACCACCAGGGTGAAGATCAGGACGCCGGTGTCGGCGGCCTTGCCGGCCTTCAGGCCGGCCCAGGCGCCGAGGCCGATGCCCAGGACGATCTCGATGAGCAGGGCCACCACGGCCAGCCGGACGCTGACGGGGAACGCCTCGGAGACCTCGTCCCACACCGGACGGCCGCCGAAGGTCTGCCCGAAGTCGCCCTGGAACAGGCCCTTCATGTAGTCGACGTACTGCTGCCACAGCGGCTTGTCGAGGCCGAAGGAGTGGCGCAGCTGCTCGATCTGGGCCGGGTCGGCCGCCTTGTCGCCCCACATCGCCCGGACCGGGTCGCCGGGCAGCGAGTGCACCATCAGGAAGATCAGCAGAGTGGTCCCGATGAACACCGGGATCATCTGGAGCAGTCGCCGCGCGACGTAACGCCCCATAGTGGATCATGCCTCCATGCCGTGGGGGGTGGCACGGGGGCCGCCGGCCGTCAGCCGCGGCCCCCGTGCCCCGCCCGCGGGCTCCGCGCCCCTGGCGGGGCGGCGGCGCCGGCGGGCGGTCCCGGGTGCGCTGCGGACTACTGCTTCACCTGGACGTCGGTGAAGATCGGGTCGCCGTCCTGGCCCATCGGCATCTTGCCGTAGATGTGCGCGGACTGGCCGGACTCCACCCGGTAGTACCACAGGGGGATCGACGGCAGGTCCTTGACCAGCACCTTCTCGGCTTCCTGGTACAGCCGCTGGGACTCCGCGAGGGTCTTGGCGGTGTCGGCCCGCTGCGACAGCCGGTCGAACTCGGCGTTGGAGTACCCGCCGGTGTTGCCCGCGGCCTCGGAGCCGTACAGGTCGCGCAGGAAGTTCGCGTTGAACGGGTAGTCGAGCACCCACCCGGACCGGTACATCGACTTGACCTGCTTGTTGTCACGCGCGTTGAGGTCGGCCTGGAAGTCGGGCTTGGCGTCGCCGACGCACTCCACGTCCAGCGCCTGACGGACGCTGTTGCACACCGCGTCGACCCAGATCTTGTGCGGCTGGTCGGCGTTGTACTGGATGGTGACCTTGCCGCCGGGGATGCCGCCGCCCGCCTGGACGAGCTGCTTGGCCTTGGCCGGGTTGTACGTGCAGGTCTCGCCGCACACCCCTTCCTGGTGGCCGAGTACGCCCTTGGCCACGAAGCCGGTGGCCGGGATACGGCTGCCGTTGAGCACCTTCTTGGTGATCGTGTCCCGGTCGATGGCCATCGATATGCCCTGCTTGACGCGGGGGTCGATGTCCTTCCACTGCTGGGTGTAGAAGGCGAAGGAGATGTTCTGGATGGCGCTCTGGTCGGTGTCGATCGCGCGCTCGCCCAGGTCGCTGCGGAAGTTGGCCAGCGAGGTGGTCGGGATCTGCTCGATCCAGTCCAGGCTGCCCGAGCGCAGTGCGGAGTAGGCGGAGTCGGCGGTGGTGTAGTTGACGAAGTCGATGCCGCCGTTCCTGGCCTTGTTCGGGCCGGTGTAGCCGTCGAACCGGCGCACCTGGATCAGCTTCTTGTGGTCCCACTTGACGAACTCGTAGGGGCCGTTGCCGATCGGGTGGTCGCCGAACCCCTTGGGGTCCTTGTAGAAGGCCTGCGGCAGCGGCGACCAGACGTCGTAGCCGAGCTTGTACTCGAAGTAGGCGACCGGATTGGTCAGCTCGATGGAGAACTCGTTGTCGTTCACCACCTTCAGACCGGACATCACGGCGGCCTTCGGCTCGCCCTTGTCGGGGTGCACGTCGGCGTAGCCCTTGATGTCCGCGAACCAGCTGCTGTTGAGCTGGTTGTTCTTCACGTTCGCCGCCCAGTTCCAGGCGTCGACGTAGGACTTCGCGGTGACCGTCTCGCCGTTGTGGAACTTCCAGCCCGGCTTGAGCTTGACGGTCCAGTGCTGGGAGTCGGAGGTGGTGATCGACTCGGCGTTGACGTTGAACAGCTTGCCGGTGCCCGGCTGGTAGTCGACCAGACCGGAGAAGACCTGCCGGATGACGCGGCTGCCCTGGCTGTCCTTGGAGTTCGCCGGCTGAAGACCGCGCTCCGGCTCGCTGAGCTGGGCCTTGATGATCCCGTTGGGATCGGGCTTGCCGCTCGTCGGGCTGCCGTCCTCATCGTCGCCGCCGCCACAGGCAGTGGCGGCCAGCGCCACCACCGCGGCCATAGCGACCCATCTGGCGCTCTTGGCACCGCGCATGGGAATGCCTCCTCAGGAGTCCCTGTCATGAGAAGGGCACCGGACGCTGAACGCCTCCGGACAGCGCGTGACGGTACCCCCGTGTGCGCTCGCGGGGCATCGTTCCCCCGATGGTCACGACCCGTTGACCCGAGCTCGGTGGACCCATCATTGAGCACCCCCAGCGCGTAAAACCACACTGAACGGGTCTCGCTTTGGTCACGAGGTCTACGCGCGGAGCCTCGAAATACGGACAAAAGTATCAGCGACAGACACCCGCGAAACGGACTGTTAACACGCCATGCGGACATTAGTGTTCGATATTCGGACGCGCCGCGCGGCTTAATCATTTGACCAATGCCCAGGCCATGTGTGTAGGGAAACGCGAAAGCCCGGAACCACGCTGCGTGGAAGCAGGGGTTCCGGGCTGTGAGCGCCAGCTGTGAGCGATGCTGTACGCGGCAGACGGCGCGGCGCGGCGCGCCGGGGCTACCGCTTGGCGCGGGAGGCGGCGCGGGCGCGGTCCTTCTGGTCCAGGACGACCTTGCGGATACGGACCGTCTCCGGCGTCACCTCGACGCACTCGTCGTCGCGGCAGAACTCCAGCGACTGCTCCAGCGACAGCAGCCGGGGCGGCACCAGCGACTCGGTCACGTCGGCGGTCGAGGACCGCATGTTCGTGAGCTTCTTCTCCTTGGTGATGTTCACGTCCATGTCGTCGGAACGGCTGTTCTCGCCGACGATCATGCCCTCGTACACCTCCGTGCCCGGCGAGACGAACAGCGTGCCGCGCTCCTGGAGGTTGGTCATCGCGAACGCGGTCACCGCGCCCGCCCGGTCGGCCACCAGCGACCCGCTGCTGCGGGTGCGCAGCTCGCCGAACCACGGCTCGTGGCCCTCGAAGATCGAGTGCGCGATGCCGGTGCCCCGGGTGTCGGTCAGGAACTCCGTGCGGAACCCGATCAGGCCGCGCGAGGGCACCACGAACTCCATGCGCACCCAGCCCGAGCCGTGGTTGGTCATGGTCTCCATGCGGCCCTTGCGCTGCGCCATGAGCTGGGTGACCGCGCCCAGGTGCTCCTCCGGGCAGTCGATGGTCATCCGCTCGACGGGCTCCTGCACCTTGCCGTCGACCTCCTTGGTGACCACCTGCGGCTTGCCGACCGTCAACTCGTACCCCTCGCGGCGCATGGTCTCCACCAGGATCGCCAGCGCCAGCTCGCCGCGGCCCTGCACCTCCCAGGCGTCCGGCCGCTCGGTGGGCAGCACGCGCAGCGAGACGTTGCCGATCAGCTCGCGGTCCAGGCGGTCCTTGACCATCCGCGCGGTGACCTTGTGGCCCTTGCCGCCCTTGCCCACCAGCGGCGACGTGTTGGTGCCGATCGTCATCGAGATCGCCGGCTCATCCACCGTGATCAGCGGCAGCGCGATCGGGTTCTCCGGGTCGGCCAGCGTCTCGCCGATCATGATGTCCGGGATGCCGGCGACCGCGCAGATGTCGCCGGGACCTGCCGCCTCCGCGGGCTTGCGGGTCAGCGCCTCGGTCATCAGCAGCTCGGTGATGCGGACGTTCGCCACCGAGCCGTCGCGCCGGATCCAGGCGACCGTCTGCCCCTTGCGCAACTCGCCCTGCACGACCCGCAGCAGCGCGATGCGGCCGAGGAAGTTGTCCGCGTCGAGGTTGGTGACGTGGGCCTGGAGCGGCGCGCCCGCGTCGTACTCCGGCGCGGGGACGGTGGACAGGATGGTGGAGAAGAACGGCTCCAGGCTGTCGCTGTCGGACGGGACCGTGCCGTCCTCCGGCTTGGTCAGCGACGCCACGCCGTCACGCGCGCACGCGAAGACGATCGGGAACTCGATCTGCTCCTCGGTGGCGTCCAGGTCGAGGAACAGGTCGTACGTCTCGTCCACGACCTCGGCGATACGGGCGTCGGGGCGGTCGGTCTTGTTGATACACAGGATGACCGGCAGCTTGGCCTGAAGCGCCTTGCGCAGCACGAACCGGGTCTGCGGCAGCGGGCCCTCGGAGGCGTCCACCAGCAGCACCACCGCGTCGACCATGGACAGGCCGCGCTCGACCTCACCGCCGAAGTCGGCGTGGCCCGGGGTGTCGATGATGTTGATCGTGACCGGGTCGCCGCCGGCCGGGGGGTGGTACTTCACGGCGGTGTTCTTGGCGAGAATGGTGATGCCCTTCTCGCGCTCCAGGTCGCCGGTGTCCATGACACGCTCGTCCACCTGCTGGTGTGCGGCGAACGCGCCCGCCTGCTTCAGCATGGCGTCGACAAGGGTGGTCTTGCCGTGGTCGACGTGGGCGACGATGGCGACATTGCGGATATCGTGGCGCGTGGGCATACCTGCGGCGCTTCTCCCGGGATCGTGGACGGCGGCGCGGACCTGGCCGGTGCGCCTTGCCGGGCTGGTCAAGTCACGCCACGGCCTGCCGCCCATGGTACGGGGCGGGCGCGCGGGCGTGCGGGGGGCTGTGGACAACGCCGGGCGCGGCCCGGCGGCGCCTGTGGACAACCGCCCCGGGCCGCCTCCGCCGCCGTACGCCTCCCGGGGCCGCCAGGCCCGCCCCCGCACGCCCGCCGGGCCCTACCGCTGCCCGCGCCGGAAGCCGATGTCCTCGTAGCGGGGCGTGGCGAAGCCGAAGGCCCCGGCGTTGGCGACCGAGCGCCGCACCGCGACCAGCTGCGGGCGCTGGTAGAGGGGGATCGATCCGGCCGCCGCCCAGATCCGGGCGTCCGCGCGCCGGACCAGCGCGCGGGCCGCGCCCTCGTCCAGTTCGCCGGCCGCCTGCCGGAAGAGCTGGTCGATCTGGTCCGTGCCGACCCGGGTGTAGTTCTGCTCCACCATCGGCGCGCCGTCCGCGCCGGGCCGCGGCTTGGCGTAGACCGGGCGGGCGTCGGTGGCCGGGTAGGCGGTGGCCGGCCAGGAGTACAGCGCCAGGTCGAAGTCGCCCGCGGCCACGTGGTCGCGGAAGTATCCGCCGCCGGCCACCCGGACCGGCACGGCGCGGATGCCCACCGCGTCCAGCATCCGGGCCACCCGGTCGCCGACGCGGCGCAGCGGGGCCGCCTCCGGCCCGGCCGGGAGCACCATGCGCAGCACGAGCGGCCTGCCGCGCCGGGTGAGCGCCGGGGCCGCGCCGCCGCGGGCG
>NZ_JAVSCF010000105.1:0-20338 GCF_031932565.1 Streptomyces sp. B1866 | reverse complement strand
CGGGGTGCCGTGCGGCGTGCGGTGCGCGGCGGGTGCGGCCGACTCGCGCGCGGGGGTCGGCGGCGGCGCAGGAGGCGGCGCGGACGAGGCGGCGGGCGGGGCCGGGGGCGGTTCGCGCCGGGCGCGGTCGATCAGTGCGCCCGCCTCCCGCGCCACCTGCTCCATCGTGCCGGTGAGCGAGACCGCCGCCGCCGCGACCGCCAGCCGGTAGGTCTCGCCGATGTGCCGGGCGCCCTCGTCCGCCGCGTCCATCAGGGCCCGGGCCAGGTCGCCGCCCCCGGTGGTGACCTTCTCGGCGGAGGCCACCAGCGCGTCGGCGGCCTCCGCGAGGCGCCGCTGGACCGCCTCAGCCCGCACCTCGGTCCGCGCGGCCTGCGCCGCGGCGCTCCGGGCCGCGTCCTCGAAGCCCCGGGTGGCGGTCTGGAGCGCCGTCGCCGAGGTGTCCAACTGCCCGTACAGCCGCCCGGCGCTCTCGACCAGCTCCCCCGTCCTGCGCTGCGCCTTGACGAGCTGCCGCTGGGCGTCGTGCGTCTCGGCGAGCGTGGCGCGCATGCCGTCGGAGAGGGCGGCGAGGTCCGCGGCGTGCCGCCCGGGCGAGCCGTGCCGGGCCTCGCCCAGCAGGGCCTGCGCGTCGTGCAGCAGCGGGATCAGGTCCCGCCTGGTGTCCTCCTTGGCCGCGGCGAGGCCGTCCTCGCGGTGGCGCCGGGAGACCGCGGCGGCCACGGTGGAGCCGACCACCAGGCCGATGGCGAGCAGCGTCCACAGCGCCGTCCAGCCGAAGGTGAGCGGGCCCGGGAGCTGTCCGGCGAAACCGGTCTGCCACAGCTCCAGGAAGGTCCGGCCGTCCGGGCCCGGCCCCCGCCCGGCCCGCGCCGCGTCGAGCATCCGCTGGTAGGCGTGCGTGGCGGCGGCCAGCGCGCCCCAGGTCACGGCGAGCGGGACGAACACCGTGACGGCGGGCGCGAACTCCACGGCGCGGCGCACCCGGGCCCCGCGCAGCGGCGGGTCGTCGTACGTCGCGGGGTCGGCGAACGCGGCGGTCAGATTCGTGTACTGCCACTGGTCGAGCCCGTCGCCGGTGCGTAACGCGGTGGCGAGGCGGCGCAGCGCGCGGGCGTGCGGCGCGAGTGCGGGCCGCTCGCCGGCCAGCACGGCCAGGGCGCGCGCGGTGGCGGACGCCGACAGCGGCGGCTCGGGCGCGGCGGGCGGCCGGGCCGGAGCCGCTTTCGGCGTGCCGGGCCGCGGTCCGCGCTGTCCGGTTCGCGGCCTGGCCGCGGAGAAAGGCATTGTTACCCCCGTAATGCCGTCAATCAGCCCGATCGGCGCCTGAGCCGGAAAAGACCGACTCACCACCCTGCGCCTCGGATCTGCCGATTAGGTGGCCAATATGCCAGCCCGTGGCATCAGTGGCCACGGAACATAAGGGAGATCGCACGAAAAACATCCGGCGGACCATCGGAAGACCCCCGGGAGGTGTCCGCGCTTCCACCCCGAACGGAATATCACTCTCCGGTAATCGCGGCGTTCTCCGACGTTTTTCGGCCGCGCCGGTCATCGCCCCTGCCCGCCCGTCGCGCCCGGGCCGTACGGACCGTACGAGTCGTACGGGCCGTACGAGCCGAAGTCGCCCAGGCCCGCGTCGTACGGGCCGGGGTCGCGCGGGCCCGCGTCGTACGGGCCGAACAGGCCCAGCCACGCCGCCGCCTCCGGCACCCGCCGCCAGTCCCGCCCCGGCAGCCCCTCGGCCCGCAGGTCGTGGAACAGCCCGTCCGAGAAGGCGACCGCCAGCGCGCCGCCGCCACCCGGCCCGTCCGGGCCGCCGCCCGGGGCGGGCACCCGGGCGGCGGCCTGGACGGCCGGGTGGCGCAGCAGCGCCCGGGTGCGCGCCACGGCCTCGCCGCCGAACGCGTCGTCGGTGACGCGCGTCAGGCCCACATGAAGGGCCGTCAGGACCGGGCGCGGCAGCGGCAGCCCGCCGACCGGCGCGAACTCCCCGGACACCGCCGGCTCCCCGGAGGCCAGGGGCCCGGCGGACGCCAAGGGCACGACGGGCGGCCCGGGCGCGGCGGGTGCGCGGGGCACCAGCCGCCGCAGCGCGGCCAGCAGCCCGGCCACGACGGCCGGTTCGTCGGCGCCGGGCGGCGCGAACGCCATCTCCACGCCCTCCACGGCACCGGCCGCCACGTGCCACCGGTTGTAGCCGCCGGACCGGCAGGCCCGCGCCAGCAGGCCCGCCGGTCCGGCCGCCACGGCGACACACAGACGCCGCACCCCGGGCTGCCGTTCTCCGTCCACCCGTCCCCCTCCCGTCGGATGGCGCCGACCGACGCCGCGTCGTGCCGTGCGGCGCCGCATGGCCCCGGAAGCCTTCCGCCAGCGGAGACATCCGGTGACGCGCCGTGTATCGTCGCGATCCCACTGTGGCGGGATTCAGACGCACACACCCCGTCGTGATACGGGATCACGGCACTTGTCCGGCGGTTCCGGCCGGGCGGGCGCCGGGCGCGCCCCGCCCCGGGGGACTTCCACACGTGATCCAGACTCGGGGGGGCCGGGGTGGACGGCATCGGCGGCGCGGCGGCGGGCGCGGCGGGCGGCACGAGGCGGCCCTCGCGCGGGGGCGCGGAGACGGGCGCGGACCGGCGGTGGCCGCCGGCCAGCCTGCTCGGCTCGCTGGACCCGGGCGCGCGGGAGGTGCTGCTGCGCCTGGGCGCGGCGGTGCAGTACCCGGAGGCGAGCCGGGTGCTGATCCGCGAGGGCGAGGAGTCGCGGTTCGTGGTGATCCTGCTGGACGGCGTGGTCAAGGCGACCGGTCTGGCGCCGGACGGCCGGGAGATCCTGCTGGCCGTGCGGATGGGCGGCGACCTGGTGGGCGAGTTCGCCGCGCTGGACGACCGGCCCCGCTCGGCCACGGTCACCACCTGCGGCGCCGTGCTGGCCCGGGTGGTGCGGCACGCCGACTTCCTGGACTGCCTGCGGCGCCACCCCGGCGTCGCGCACGCGGTCAACCGCGCGGTGGTGGGCAAGCTGCGGTCCGCCAACGCGCGCCGCGTCGACTTCGGCGCCTGCGACGTGCCGACCCGGGTGGCCCGGGTGCTGTACGAGATAGCCGTGGCCTACGGCGAGCGGGAGGGGAACCGGTCGGTGATCCGCTGGCCGCTGACCCAGCCGGAGCTGGCCACCCTCGCCGGTGCCGCCGAGCCGAGCGTCCACAAGGCGCTGCGGCACCTGCGCGAGGAGGCGGTGGTGGCCACGGGCTACCGGTCCGTCACCGTGCTGGACCTCGCCCGCCTCGGCGCGCTGGGCTCACCCTGACGACGCCGGCTCACGGGCCTTGGGGAGCCGTACGGGCCCACACCCGGCCGGCGCCCGCGGCGCGGCGGGCCGCCCACGTGGCGGCGGGGGTCTCGGGTGCGCCGAAGCCGCCGCGGCGGGCGGCGGCGACGGCGGACAGGACGGCGAGGACGGCTGCCAGCTCCTCGGGGGTGGGGCGGCCCGCGAGGACGTGCACGGCGTCGGCGGCACTCATTGCGGCTGGTTCCCGTGCTTGCGGTGCGGCAGCGGCGCCGCCTTGGTGGCGAGCATGCGCAGGCCCGCGGCGAGCACGGCGCGGGTGGCCTGCGGGGCGATGACGTCGTCGACAAGGCCGCGTTCGGCCGCGTAGTAGGGGTGCATGAGCTGGGCGCGGTAGGCGGCGACGCGCTCGGCGCGGGCCGCGTCCGGGTCGGGCGCGGCGGCGATCTCGCGGCGGAAGATGACGTTNCCGGGTCGGGCGCGGCGGCGATCTCGCGGCGGAAGATGACGTTCGCGGCGGCCTCGGCGCCCATGACGGCGATCTCGTTGACCGGCCAGGCGTACGACAGGTCGGCGCCGATGGAGCGGGAGTCCATGACGATGTACGCGCCGCCGTAGGCCTTGCGGACGATGACCTGAATGCGGGGCACGGTGGCGTTGCAGTAGGCGTGCAGCAGCTTGGCGCCGTGCCGGATGATGCCGCCGTGCTCCTGGTCGACGCCGGGCAGGAAGCCGGGCACGTCCACCAGCGTGACCAGCGGGATGTTGAACGCGTCGCACAGCGTCACGAACCGGGCGGCCTTCTCGGAGGCGTGGATGTCGAGCACTCCGGCCAGCACCGTCGGCTGGTTGGCCACGATGCCGACCGTACGGCCGTCGATGCGGCCGAGCGCGCAGATCACGTTGCCCGCCCAGCGCTCGTGGACCTCCATGAACTCGCCGTCGTCCACCACCTCCTCGATCACCGCCCGCATGTCGTACGGCCGCGAGGGGTCGGCGGGGACCAGGTCCACCAGGCTCGCGCAGGGCCGGTCGGCCGGGTCGCCGGCGGGCTCGCCGGGCGGGTTCTCGGTGCTGTTGCCCGGCAGCAGGGACAGCAGGTAGCGGACCTCCTCCAGGCAGGTCTCCTCGTCGTCGTACGCGAAGTGCGCCACGCCGGAGGTCTCGGCGTGCACGTCGGCGCCGCCGAGGCCGTCGACGGTGACCTGCTCGCCGGTGACGGCCTGGATGACGTCGGGTCCGGTGATGAACATCTGCGAGGTCCGCCGGACCATGAACACGAAGTCCGTCAGCGCCGGGGAGTAGGCCGCGCCGCCCGCGCACGGCCCGAGCATGACGCTGATCTGCGGGATCACCCCGGACGCCCGGGTGTTGCGCTGGAAGATGCCGCCGTAGCCGGCCAGGGCCGTCACGCCCTCCTGGATGCGGGCGCCCGCGCCGTCGTTGAGGGACACCAGCGGCGCGCCGGCCGCCAGCGCCATGTCCATGATCTTGTGGATCTTCTGCGCGTGCGCCTCCCCCAGCGCCCCGCCGAAGATCCGGAAGTCGTGCGCGTAGACGAAGACCGTACGGCCGTGGACCGTACCCCAGCCGGTGACCACGCCGTCGGTGTGCGGACGGCGGTCCTCCAGGCCGAAACCGGTCGCCCGGTGCCGCCGCAGCGCCTCCACCTCCTGGAAGCTGCCGGGGTCGAGCAGCAGGGCGACGCGCTCGCGGGCGGTGAGTTTGTGCTTGGCGTGCTGGCGCGCGGTGGCCTGCGGGTCGCCGGCGGCCACCCGGGAGTGCAGGGCCTCCAGTTCGGCGGTGCGGGCGGCCAGGGACGGGTCGGCGGCGGGCGCCGCGAAGTCCTTCTCCAGATCGGTGAGGACGGCGCCGGAGAGTGTGTCCATGCCGTGGTGCCTCCTTGGTCGGCGGGGTGAGGCGATCGGGACGTACGGGTCGGATACGGGCAGGGGACGCCCTCCGGACGGAGGGCGTCCCCTGGGGGCGGCCCGGCGCGGACGGTCAGGGCGCGACCGTCTGCCGAGGGGCGGCGGCGAGCTGGACCGGGGACCTCTGGGAGGGGCTGAAGGCGTGGACGACGACGTGCTGCCACACTCCGGAAGTGGTGAACGGGTCGGTGGCCACGTAGTCGGCCACCTCCTCGCGGGTCTCGGCCTCCACGATGATCAGGCTGCCGACGGCGGTGGTGCCGTCGTCGGCCACCAGCGGCCCGTAGAGCACCGGGCGGGGGCGCGCGCCCGGCTCCCGGAAGCGGGCCGAGTGCGCGGGCCGGGCGGCGGTGCGCCGGGGGGCGGAGCCGGGTGCGTCCAGGCAGTGGATCGCCCACAGCATGGGTGTCTCCTTCGTCGGGCCGGTGGTGGTACGCGGTCGTGGTCGGGGGTGGTACGCGGTCGTGGTGCGGGTGGTACGCGGTCGTGGTGCGGGTGGTGCGCGGTCGTGGTGGGGGGTGCCGGCGGGGGCAGGGGCCGGGGAGAGTGGGCCCGCGCCCGGCCCCGGGGCCTTCCAGGGGGCTGTCCGTCGGGCCTGGGAGGGCCGGGCGCGGGGAGCCGCGCATCCGCCGCCGCGGGGGTGACGGCGGACGCGCGGCCGTCCGGGGTCAGGCCGTGGGGGCCTCGGCCGGGGAGGCCTGGGCGCGCAGCAGGCCCACCTCGGCGGCGACCGCCTGCCGGGCGGCGATGGCCTCCTGCTTGGCGCTGACCTTGTCGGGGATCACCCGGTACTCGGCCTCGACCTCGGCGGCCGCGGGCGTGCCGTGGTGGATGCCGATCCGGCACCGGAAGACGGTGCCGACGGGGGTGCGGGTGTGTTCGAGAAGTTCGTACTGGAGCGTGGCGGCGAGCGGGAACACGTAGGAGTGGAACCGGGAGGCGACCGAGACGACGACGAACCGGGTGCGGTCGGCGCCGGTGATGAAGAACTGCTCGGTCACCACCGTCCACATCTGCCGGGCCGCCTCCAGCAGCGTGATGGCCGGAATGTGCTGGCCCGTCAGGTGGTCGGCCAGGACCTCGACGCGCTGGTCGAGCACGAGGTCGGCGACGAACCGGTTCTCGGCGATCTGGCCGACCGGTCCGACCAGGATGTTCCTGGCGTCGTGCTTGTGGGTCAGCCGCCGCTCGGCCGGGGCGGGCACGCCCGACTTGCCGAGCGTGACGGCGGGCGCGCGCCGCTCGGCCAGCTCCCGGAGTTCGGCGAGTTCGCCTGCGGTCAGCCCCTGGCCGACGGACAGGGACAGGCTCTCGGGCAGGTCGCCCGCGCGCAGCCGCTCCAGCAGGGCGGTGGCGCCGACCGTGCCCCGGTTGGCGAGGAACTCCTCGAACCGGTCTCCTACGACGACGAGTGCTTCGTGTGACATGGTGGTGGGTCCTTCGCGGGCGTGGGTCCGGGTCGGAACGGGACGCGAGCGGGCGGGCGTAGGGGCCGGCCGGTTGGCGCTCCGGCCGGACGGGGTCAGACGGCGGAGGTCTCGGCCTTGCCCAGCACCTGGACGTAGACGTCCGCGAGCGCGTCGACCGTACGGACGTCGGAGATGACGTACTCCTCCTCGAACGGGTCGACGCCGAACTCCATCTCCAGCTCGATCACCAGCCGGGCCAGCAGCAGGGAGTTGAGGGCGATCTCGTTGAGCAGTTCGGCGCCGGACATGTCGCGGGTGGGCAGTTCCGCCTCCGCGAGCAGGTCGTTGATCTTCTGGTGGACGGTGGCGCGGATCTCGGGTGCGGTCAGCATGTGATTCCTCCGTCGACGACGATGGTCTGGCCGGTGATGAACGAGGCACCGGGCGAGGTGAGATAGAGCACGGCATCAGCGATCTCGTTGATATCCGCGAGCCGGCCGAGCGGCGTGCGGCGGCGAATGCGCTCCCGGTTCTTCGGGGTGACGTCGACGGTCATGTCGCTGTCGAAGAAACCCGGGACGATGGAGTTCACCCGGACGTTGAACGCCGCGAGTTCGCGGGCCAGGCTCCGGCTGAATCCGTCGAGTCCCGCCTTGGTCGCGGAATACACCGCGACCCCGCGGAAGCCGCGAATGGCGTTGATGGACGACACGTTCAGAATCTGGCCGCTGCCCTGCCGGGTCATGGCGCGGGCCACGCCCTGCGCGAGGGTGATGGGCGCGACGAGGTTGGCGGCGATCAGTTCGCCGGTCTTCCTGGCCGACGTGGTCAGGAACAGCTCCTGGTGCAGCAGCGCGGCGTTGTTGACCAGCAGGTCCACCCGGCCGAAGCGGCGCAGGACCGCGCGGACCACGCCGCGCAGCGCGGCGGCGTCGGTCAGGTCGGCGGCCTCCCACAGGAAGCGGTCGGGCCGCTCGGCCTGGAGGTCCTTGACGAAGTCGTTGGCGGACCGGCTGAAGGTGGCCACCCGCCAGCCGTCGGCCAGCAGCCGCTCGGCCAGCAGCCGGCCGAGTCCCCTGCTGCCGCCGCTGATCAGCGCGACCCGGCCCGCGACGGGAACCTCGGGGGTGGCGGTGGCCAGCACGCCGGCGGCGGTGCGCACGGTCTCGCCCCGGACGCCGTCCTGCGCGGCCCCGGCGGCCTCGGCGGCCCCGGCGACCTCGGCTGCCGGTACGGCCTCGGCGGCCTCGGCTGCCGGTACGGCCCCGGGGGCCGGGCCCGGGGAGTCCGGGGTGTTCACGCCGCACTCCTGATCTTCTTGAACCGCTCGGAGTGCTGCGGCTCGCTGGCGATCTCCACCAGCGCCGGGACCTTGTACGGCTCCATGCGGGCCAGGCAGAACTCCCGCACCCGGCGCGTGACCTCGCGCCGGTCCTCCTCGTGCACGAGGGTCACCTTGGCCCGTACGACCATGCCGGTGACCGGGCTCGGCCGGCCGCTGACGGTGGCCTCGGCGATGTTGGGCACGTCCAGCAGGACGGACTCGACCTCGCTGGGGTAGACCTTCTCCCCGCCCACGTTGATGATCTCGGAGTCGCGGCCCAGGATGCGGATCCACTCGCCGTCCACCTCGACGACGTCCTGCGTGTTGAAGTACCCCTCGTCGTCGAAGGGCGCGGGCGCGTTGAGGTAGCCGAGCATGGCCATCTCAGATCGGATCCACAATACGTTGTCCACGATCCGGTAATCGAACCCGGCGTCCTTGCCGAGCTTGACCCACAGGGTGTTGTCGCCGCGCGAGCGGGTGGGCAGGATGCCCAGCTCGGACAGGCCGTACGTCTGCTTCAGGCGCACCCCGGGCAGGCCGGCGTGCAGCCGCTCCAGGGTCCGCTGCGGCATCGGCTCGGTGCCGTAGGTGACCAGCTTGAGGGAGTCGGTGCGGTAGCGCTCGTGGGCGCCGGAGATGAGCACCATGTTGAGGAACGTGGGGGTCGTCGGCAGCACCTCCACGGCGTGGTCGGCGACGGCCCTGAACACCGTCTCCGGGGTGCGCTCGGCGACGGTGACCACCGTGCCGCCCTGGCTGAGGGTGTGCAGCAGCGTGTTGACGCCGCCGATGTGGTCCAGGCTCAGGAAGGACAGGATGCGCAGCGGCCGGACCGGCTCGCCGTAGCGGGCCAGCACCTTCTCGAAGTCCAGCACCGTGGCCTTGCTGCGCCCGGAGGTGCCCGAGCTGAACAGCACCAGGCCCGGGCGGCGGAACTCGCGCAGCCTGCCGTACAGCTCGTGGTCGGCGGTCCGGCCGGTGCGCTCGGTGCGGTGGCCGCCGGCCGGGTCGACCTCGATGACCCGCTCGACCTCGGCGACGTTCAGGAAGTCGTCGCGCTTGGCGGCGGGCAGCGCGGTCAGCGGCACGACGATCACGCCGCGCTCGATGAGGGCGAGCAGCCCGGCGCAGGCGGCGGGCGAGTAGGCGCCCTCCAGGGTCACGACGTCGCCGGCGCCGACGCGGTGCAGGTCCAGGAAGGACCGCCACCCGTCGACCAGGTCCAGCAGGTCGGCGTAGGAGTAGGTGTCCCCCTGAAAGACGATCGCCTCGGTTTTCCCGAAGGATTTGAGGCGGGTGAGGAAGGGATGTTCCATCGCGTGTCTCCCGGTGTCCGGCGGGGATATTTCGTTGCCTGTACGGAAACTCTAGGCGGGCCTTTTCCGGTATTCAACGCGTCATTTCCGCTACCCCGGTCGACATGCCCGGCAAGGCTACCCGCCGGGACTGCCCGGGAGGACTGGCCTGGCGGACTGGCCGGCGGGGCCGGCCTTTCGGCCGTAACCGTTCGTGGTAGCCGTACGGGCAGGTGGCGGCGGTGGCCCCGGTATGGTTCGGTGGAATCCGTAACGCCGCACTGCCACGACATGTCCTGGGATGGCAGTGGGCGGCCGTTTGAACGGCACCCTTCGGGGACCGTATCGACGGCGCCCCTTTCCGGCGCCGGCCGCGTGCCGCGCCGCCTTCCGATTCCGCGAAATGCCGCACCGTGCGCCGCGCGAAACGCAGCGCCGGCCGCCCGGCTCTCGCGACGCCATTCCCAGGAGAATTCCGATGCTGCAGAACATCCTGCCGTCCGCCGTCGCCTGCGTCGACACCACCGCCGACCTGCCCGGGGCGTGGGTCGCCCCCGAGGAGGAGCCGGCGCTGAGAAAGTGCGTCGAGCCGCGCAAGCGGGAGTTCGTCACCACCCGGCACTGCGCCCGTACGGCCATGGCCGCGCTCGGCGTCAAGCCGTCCGGGATTCCGTCAGGGCCGAAGGGCGAGCCGCGCTGGCCGGTCGGTGTGACGGGCAGCATGACGCACTGCGAGGGCTACCGGGGCGCCGCCCTGTCGCGCACCGAGGACTTCCACATCGTCGGTATCGACGCCGAGCGCCACCAGCGGCTGCCGGAGCACATGCTGAACTACATCTCCGTGCCGTCCGAGCGCGCGCACCTGCGGGAGCTGGCCGGGACCCACCCCGAGGTGCACTGGGACACGCTGATGTTCAGCGCCAAGGAGACCGTCTACAAGGCGTTCAACCCGCTGACCGGCCGCTGGCTCGGCTTCCGCGACGCGCGGATGAGCTTCGACCCCGAGGCGCGCACCTTCCGGGCCCGGCTGATGGTCCCGGGCCCGGTCGTGGACGGCATCCGGCTGGCCTGGTTCACCGGCCACTGGGTGGTGCGCGACGGCCTGGTGCTCACCGCGATCGCCGTGCGGCGCGCCCGCGGCAGCCGGTGAGCGCCCCGTGGACCCGGTCGGCGGCAGCGCCCATGACGGCACCAGCGGCACTCCCCGCCGAGGCACCGGCGGACGCACCGGCGGCGCGGGCACGGGCACGGGGCTCACGCGCCGGCGTGCGGAAGGTGCTCGGACGGCGCGGCGGCCGTGGGGCGGCGCAGCGGGCCCGCCGCCGCCGAGAGCACCGGCCAGTCCTGGCTCTGCGCCCGGGCGAGCAGCACCGGGTCGGCGCCGACGACGACGGGGTTGCCCACCGACAGCAGCATGTCCAGGTCGCTGGAGTGGTCGCCGTACGCGAAGCACTCGCCGGCCGCCAGCGCGAGTTCGGCGATGGTCTCGCGGACCCCGTCCGCCTTGACCGTGCCGATCATCGGCCGCCTGATCTCCCCGGTGAGCCGCCCGTCCGGCCCGGCCAGCGGCTCGGAGCACAGGACGACGTCGGCGCCGACGTCCTCGGCCAGCGGCTCCAGCAGCCCGCGGAACGAGCCGGAGACCAGGGCCACCAGGTCGCCCGCCTTGCGGTGCCGGGCGGCGGCGGCCCAGGTGGCGAGCACGAAGGCGCCAGCGCCGGTGCGGTACTTCTCGTACCACTCGCGGCCGGCCGCGGCCAGCTCCCGGCCGTCGGTGCCGGCGAAACGGCGGTAGTAGCGGCGGTTGATCTCCGAGCGGTGCACGCCGGCGTCGGCCTGGGCGCGCAGCTCGGCCATGACGGCGTCGTGGCCGCTGCCGTCGTCGCCCTCCCGGGCCATCCAGTACCGCAGGAAATGGAACATGCTCTTGGTGTTGAGCAGCGTCTCGTCCACGTCGAAGAAGGCCGCGCGCTGGTGGGTTCCCATGTCAGTGACCGCCTTCCGGGAGCGTCGAGGAGGCCGGGGCCGCGCCGCTGAGGGCGGGCCCGGCGTGGATGCGGTGGGCGGGCACGACGCGCGGCATCCGGTCGCCGGCCCCGGTGCGGTCGGCGCACAGTCCCTCGCGCAGGGCGCGCGCCACCGCCAGCGTGCGGTTGGGGCAGTTGAGCTTGGCGAGGATGTTGGCGACCAGGCGCTTGGCGCCGTGCTCGGAGATGCGCAGCCGGCGGGCGATCTGCTTGTTGCTCAGGCCGTCCACCAGGAGGATCAGCGCCTCCTTCTCGCGGGGCGTGAGCCGGGGCACGGCCGGCACGCGCGGGCCGCCGTGGCCGGCCCGGCGCAGCAGGGCGCGGGCGAGCCCGGCCGGCAGGTGCGCCTCGCCGGCGTCCATCACGGTCAGCACGTCGTGCAGGGCCACCACGCTCAGGTCGGCCAGGGGCAGCAGGGACGCGCCGGGCAGCTCGGCGACCTGGTCGAGGTCCATCTCGTCCGGGCCGGGGCACAGCAGGAGCACCCGCACGCCCAGGCGCGCGGCGCGGCGCAGCTCCGCCTGCTCGCCGGGGTCGGCCGCGTCCGCGGCGGTCAGGGCGGTCAGCAGGATGTCGGTGCGCGGGTCTCGTACGGCGTCGACGGCGGCGGCCAGCTCGGGGTACGCCGAGCAGTGGCCGACGATGTCGAGGGATCCGAGCATGGCCGCGATGCCGTAGCGCTGCAGATCGTTGCGTATCGCCAGGACGATGTTCAGCGGTGGAGCCGCGGCCGCCACGGCCGCGCGGTGTACGAACATGACCCTTTCCCCCATCGGTTGCCGAAGGCGGCCCCGTGAGCCACCCCTGCGAAGGAACGCTAACGGCGGGGTCGGCGCGCGAACGGGTCTGTACCTCGAAGACCGGGGGTCAGGTGGCCGAAAGTGGTAGCGGCGGGACACCCAGGAGGTATCCCGCCACTCTGGCGGTCGGTCGCGCAGGGCCGGTACGGGGGCCGGGGCTCGGGCTGCCGGTACGGGGACCGGGGCTCGGGCTGCCGGTACGGGGGCCGGGCGGTACGCGGGGCGCGGTGCGGGCGCGGGCGGGGTGCCTCACACACCCGCGGGGGCGGGGACCGTGCCGGCCAGCGCCTGCCGGGCGAAGTCCACGACGTGCTCCCGCAGGTCCTTCTCCAGCTCCGGCGTCGCGCCGCCGAGGATCATCCGGGACATGTGCGGCACGGCCATGGGCCAGACGGCCAGGCCGATGAGGCTGAGCAGGCAGGCCGCGACGCGCGGGGAGGCCTCGGTGCCGAAGGTGGCGGCGAGGGCGGCGGTCTTGTGCTCGTAGTGGGTGGTGCGCTGGGCCTCGTTGGGCAGCGGGTCGTCCCGGTAGTGCAGGGCCTCCCACAGGAACAGCCGCACCAGCGTGGGGTGGGCGCGGTGGAAGTCGAAGACCCGGCCCACGTACTCGGCGGGGTCGTCGCCGGGCTGGAGCGGGACGGCCTCGGCCAGCTCGTCGAGCGCGTGGACCACGACCTGGTCGAAGAGCTTCTGCTTGTTGCCGAAATAGCCGTAGATGCGCTCCTTGTTCACCCCGGCGAGCTCGGCGATGCGGTCGACGCGGGCGCCCGCGATGCCGTGAGCTGCGAACTCTTCGGTGGCGGCGACGAGGAGCCGCTGCTTGGTGTCGGTCGCTGGCTGTGTCATGCCCTCAGCGTAGAGCCACGTACCCCGGATTGCCAACCAACTGGGTGGTTGACATCCAACCGGTTGGTTGGCTACCTTGGTGACATCGCCGAGGGGCAGCCCCCCGAGGTCCCAGGACTGCACCACCCCAGCACCACCCCAGCACCACCCCCAAGCACCACCCCCAAGCACCGCCGAAGCACCACCCGGCCCCCGCCGGAGCACCGCCGATTCACCCCTTCTCCCGCGCACCACCCCACCGCCGGCCCCCGGGAGACCCCCGGGGCGCCGGCCCCCCGCACCCCCCGCACCCCCCGCACCACCCGCCGGACCCCCGCCAGACCACCGCAGGACCCCCAGACCCCGTCAGTCCCGTCAACCCCGTCACCCCCGACGCCCCGCCGATGACCCGACCGCAGCCGACCTCCGCCGAGGATGAGGACCCCATGACCCACACCACCGTGACCGCACCCGAGATCGTCCGTGCCGAGCGGGCGCTGTCCGAGGCCGGGCTTCCCACCCGCGAGGGCTGGCGCCCGGTGCGCGTCCGCCGCGAGCGGCACGACGGCCGCCCGGTGACCGTCGTGCGCTACCAGGACGTACCGAGCGACGCACCGGGCGAGGGCGGGCCCCACCTGACCGTGGTCGTCGACGACACCGGCCTGCTGCTCGGCTACACCCGGCTGGACCCGGAGGAGGCCGCCGCCGGGCCGCAGGCCACCGAGGACGAGGCCCGCGAGGCAGCCTTCGCCTTCCTGGCCGCCTTCGCCCCCCGCTACGCGACCCGGCTGACCGTCCAGTGGGTCGCCCCGCACCACGAGCGGGTCGCCGTCCCCGGCGGCACGGCCGTGATCACCGGCACGAAGGTCAAGACGCGGCACGCCGCGGGCCTGTACGCCTGGGTCGTGGTCGGCCCCGGCGGCACGGTCCTCACCTACGAGCGGGACATCCGCTGGGACAGCGCCCAGGGCCGCCGCGGCACCGAGATGTGGCTGCACGACGCCTGGATCGCCGCCCGCGAGGGCACCGGCCCGCAGCCCGCTCCGCCGTACGCCCTGGCCTGACCCGGGCCCCGCACCGCAGACCCGTCGAACGCCGCGCACCACCCCACCGAACAGGACACGATGATGACCACCGTCGCCCCCCGCCCCGCCGTCACCGCCCCGGCCCGCCCCGCCGCGCAGGACACCCCGGCCCCCGCCGCCGCGGTCCCCGCTCCCGCTCCCGCCCGTCCGGCCGTTCCGATGCCGTCCGTGCACATGCGGGTGCTGATCACCTGGCTGGCCGTCTTCCCGTCCATCACCGCCGCCCAGCTCTACCTCGGCCCGCACCTGCTGGGCCTGTCGGTCCCGATGCGCGTCCTGGTCATCACCGGCCTCGTGGTCCCGTGCGTGGTCTACGCCTTCGTGCCGGTGCTGCTGAAGGCCAGGGCCGCGGTGTGGCGGCGGCTCCACCGCTGAGGCCGCCGGCGGTCGCCGGGAGACCTCGGACACGACCACTGAGCGGACCACCGGCCGCACCGGTGAGCGGGCCACGGGCCCGGGGCGCGACATCCGCCCCGGGCCCGTGGCCTGCTCGTTCGCCCGCGCCGAAACGCAATTACCGAGGTGGCGGCGAATAGCGGAGCCGGTGGGAGAAAAGCGATTCGCTGCACGGCAAACCGGAAACCGGTTATGCTGTTCGGTCCGTGGTCCAGGTAGTCGGCATCCATCCGTGATCCGTATCGGACGGCGTTCACGGTGCCCAAACGGGGGAGGGCGTCTTGTGACGGCAACCTGCACAGCATTATCCAGACATCCGGCCGGGCGGCCGGGACGCGCGAAGCGGCCGGCCGGGCCGTCCGGAATCGGCACGCGAGGCGCCCGAGGCGCCCGAGGCGCGAGCGGCACAGGAAGTGCCGGAGACCCGGGGCGCCCGGGAGCGGCGGAAGGCCGGGAGACGGAAGGCCGTCGGGCAGGAGGAAGCGCCCGATGAGCCCGAGTACGGACAGACCGGGGCGCTTCGACGGCGCCTCCCCCGTGGACCGCTTCCGCCGCTACGAGGACGCGGTCATCGACCTGTTCCGCGCGCGGCTGCGGGCCGTCAACAGCCCGCTCGCCGCCCACCCCGACGTCTGGGCCCAGTGCGAGCTCCAGGCGCGCCGCATCTTCCGCGACTGCGCCGACAGCCTCGCCGCGGGCCGTTCGACCGTCTCCGACACGCACGTCGCCGAGGTGGTCGACCTGGGCGGCGAGCGGGTGCGGCAGGGCGTGCACCTCACGCACTCGGTGCGCGGGGCGGTGATCCTGTTCGACACCGTCCTGGACCGGCTGGCGGAGTGCGCGGAGGACACCGGCGTCTCCCGCCACGCCTACACCGCCGCCGTCCGCTCGCTCCAGCAGGGCGTCGGCCGCCGCCTGGAGGCGGGCTCCATCGGCTACGACTCCTACCTGCTGGCGCGGGTGCGCGAGGTGCACGAGCAGGGCCACCGCAAGCTGGCCCGCGAGATGCACGACCAGATCGGCAACTCCCTCAGCCTGGCCATGCGGCAACTGGAGATGTACCAGGCCGACCTGAGCTGCCGTCAGGAGGCCGTGCCGCAGCACGTGCGCGCCGCCCAGGCCGCCATCGTGGAGACCCTGGCCGGCATCCGGGAGCTGGTCACCGAGCTGCGCCGGCCGGCCGTGGCCGGCTGCCTGGAGACCGCGCTGAACGCGTTCGTGGACTCCATGGGCGACCTGTCGGTGTCGGTGAAACTGTGGGTGCGCGGCCTGGACGAGTGGATTCCGGACCCGGTGTCCGACGAGCTGTTCCTCATGGTCCGCGAGGCGCTGCGCAACGCCTTCAGCCACGCGGAGGCCGGAAACATCGTGGTCAACATCGATATCGCGCCGCACGAGATCCAGACCGAGGTCATCGACGACGGGCTCGGCTTCGCCGTGGCCGAGGTGCGGGCCGGCGGCCGGTCCAACGGCCTGACCGGGCTGCACGAGCGCGCCGAACTGCTCGGCGGCACGCTGCACATCGACTCCACGCCCGGCCGGGGCACGCACGTCACCATCTGGATTCCCATCAAGGAGGACCAGGCGGCCCCAGCCCCCCAGGCGGCCCAGGCGCCGCCGGGCGCCCCGCCGAGCCGCGCCCTCCCGGTCCGGTCGGTCCCACCTGTCCAACCGGTCCAACCTGTCCGGCCGGTACCGCGGGAGACGCCCGCGGGCCCCGGCGCCGGTTCGGCGGACGACAAGGCGGCGCCGTGAGCGACGAGGAGACGCTGCGCATCCTGGTCGCCGACGACCACACCCTGCTGCGGGAGGCGCTGTGCGACCTGCTGCGCCTGGAGCCGGGGTTCGAGATCGTCGCCCAGGCGGGCAACGGCGAGGACGCCGTCCGGCTCGCCGCCCAGCACCGGCCGGACGTGGTGCTGCTCGACATCGAGATGCCCCGCAACGACCCGCCGGTCACCGTCCGGCGGCTGCTCCAGCGCGACCCGGCGCTGCGCATCATCGTGCTGAGCATGTACGACGGGCGGCACCTGGTGCAGGAGCTGCTGTCCCTCGGCGTGCGCGGCTACCTGCACAAGAGCACCGGCCGCGAGACGCTGGTGACCGCCATCCGCAGCGGGGACGGCGACCGGCGCACGGTCACCGTGTCCGTGTCGCCGGAGAGCCTGCGGGAGGCCGCGCCCGAGCCGGAGGGCGGCGGGCCGCTGTCCGAGCGGGAGCTTGAAGTGCTCGGGCACGTGGCCGAGGCGATGAGCAACCGCCAGATCGCGGGCCGGCTCGGCATCGCCGAGGGGACGGTCAAGCGCCACCTGCGCAACATCTTCAGCAAGCTCGACGCCGTCTCCCGCATCGACGCGGTCAACAAGGCCACCGAGCGGGCGCTGCTGCCCAAGCAGAAGGCGGCGCCCCCGGCGGTCGGCCACTCCGCGCCGCGCGGCCTGTAGGAGGTGGGAGCGCGACCACTCCCCCGGCGTCCGCGCCCGCACCGCCGGACCTCCGGCCGTACGGGCGGACTCCCGGCCCGTACCGGCGGATTCACCGACCGTACGGGCCGACTCCGCGCCGTACGGGCTGACTCCGCGGTCGTACGAGCTGACTCGCGGCCGTACGGGCCCGTACGCGGCCGTAGGCCCTCGCGCCGCGGCGTCCCGCACCCGGGCCGGGTGCGGGACGCGACGGACAGGTGGCGGAGGCGTCAGAGGAGGACGAGCCCGGCGAACAGCACGCCGTGGGCCAGGTGCTGCGTGACCATGAAGGCCCGGTACGGGGTGCGGCCGGGCGCCGCGTCCGGCCGGGTGGCGGCGCACAGCACGGCCACGGCCACGGCGCCGCCCAGCAGCACCAGCGCGGCCGGACCCAGCAGCACCGGCCACGGCCCGGCGGCGGCGGCGAAGCCCGCGGCCACGGCCAGCGCGCCCACCGCGCCGACCCGCCGCGCGGCCAGGTCGCCCCAGGCCGTCACCGAGGTGCGGCGGCCGGCCGCCGCGTCGCCCCGGGCGTGCGAGAAGTCCTTGGTGACGGCGCCGACCACGCACATCCACAGCGACATGCCCACGGCCAGCACGAGCCCGGGGCCGGTGGGCCGGGCGGCGCCGGCCGCCGTCCAGCCCGCCGCGTAGGTCAGCAGGCCCATCGCGAGCACCGTGCCCGACGTGCCGGCCGCGCTGCGCTTGAGCGTGAACGGGCCGGCCGAGTAGGCGTAGCCGAGCAGCAGGAAGCCCAGGACGTAGCCGAGCAGCAGGACGTCGCGGCTGAGCACGGCCAGGGCCACGGACCCCGCGGCGCTCAGCCAGGTGAGCCGGGCGGCCGCGCGCCGCGACAACTCGCCTCGGGCGATGGGCCGGCCGGTGCGGTTGACCCGGTCCTCGGCCACGTCCGAGACGCCGTTGATCCCGTAGGCGAACAGCGCGGCCAGCGCCCAGCTCGCCGCGGGCACGACCACCCACGGGCCGAGGCCAGCGGACCGGCCGCCCGCCGCGAGCGCGGCGCCGGCGAGGAAGCGCATGAGGAAGACGACCTGCACGCAGGGGCGGGTCTCTTCGAGGAAGAGGGCGACGGCGCGGGCCGCGCCGCCTCTCGGACGCGAAATGGCGTTTGTCTCGATCTGTACGGTGTATTCCCCCATGGCCGGGACACTAGTCAGGCACGGGGAGGCCGCACATGCCCCGTCGGCGGGTCTTCCGCTACCCCTTTTGGGTCAGGGGAGGTAGTGGAAGGCCCGCCGAGGAGGCACGTGCGGCCCGGGTGCGCCGGTCCGGCGCGGGCGGCGCCGGATCACTGCTCCTTCTGCGCTCCGGTGACCGACGGCAGGTTGACCAGCAGGGCCGTCAGCAAGCCGAGGATCAGGCCGGTGAAGTGCACCTGCTGGGCGGCGCCGATGTAGATCCAGTAGCAGAAGAACATGCCGCCGCACAGGAAGAGGACGAACAGCCCGGCGAACGCCCCGAGCGCGATGTTGGTGCGCCGCGTGACCGCCATGCCCGCGGGCCGGCCCAGGGCCCGCCGCCACTGCCCGGCCGCGGCCCACGCCAGCAGCGCCACGATCAGCACCTCGTAGACGATCACGCCGATCAGCGTCGGGCCCGCCAGCGAGTCCGGCATGGCGCGCCACTCCAGGCCGTTGCCGTTGACCGGACTCTCCTTCAGCTCCCGCATCGTCAGCATGCGGCTGATCAGGTCCTGGTTGGTGCCGAAGTCGTCGATGTTGTTGAGGGCGACCAGGCCCAGCCAGAGCGACAGGCAGCTCAGCAGGAAGGCGTTGAGCGCGGCCAGACGGGACCGGACCGCGAGGTCCGAGCGCCCGTCGGCGCGCCCGCTCGCGGTCGGTGCGCCGCCCAGCACGGGCGGGTTGGTGGTCACTGCCATGGGAGGTCTCTCCTCGGAAGCTTGAGGGACGTCGCGGCCTCGGGGACGAACGGCTCGCTGTGAGCTTCAGCCTGCACCGATCGCGCGCCCCGGGACAGCTCCCACTTCTGGCTGCCCGTTCGGCCCGGCCATCCGTGCGGCGGGTGCCCGCCATTTTGAACGATGAAAAGAACTATAAGTAGTCGGTTGACTACTTTCCGCTTCCGAGATTAGCGTAGCGAGTGGTTACGTTCCGGGCGGTATCCACCCGAACCGGACTCAGCGACGCGGCTGGGTCCGCCCGGGCGGGGCGACACACGCCAGCCCTGCCGGACGCGTCGGCACGGTCCTTCCGCACCCGGCAGGCGCTTTCCCCGCCCCGCGAATCCCCTGCGCCCGCGGACCGGTGGTGCCCCCGCGCGCGCAGTTCTCCCATCCCAAAGAACGGCAGGCACATGACAACAACCGAACAATTCCTCGCCTGGACCCCAGCGGCGGTCGTCTTCGACTGCGACGGGACCCTGATGGACACCGAGCGGCACTGGGAGGAGGCGCGCGAGCTGGTGCTGCGCGGCTACGGTGTCGCCCCCGACCCCGAGTTCGCCGCCCGCACCAAGGGGCTGCACTACACCGAGTGCGGCCAGCTCCTGGCGGAGGCGGCCCAGCGGCCCGACCTCGCCGAGGAGATGACCGCCCAGCTGCTCCAGAACTTCCGAAGACTCGTGGCGAAAGACCCGGTCACGACACCGGGAGCGGAGGAACTGGTGCGCAGAACGAGCCGCTTCGCGCCGCTGGCCGTCGCCAGCAACTGCCCCCTCGACGTGGTCGAGTCCTGCCTCGACACGGCCGGTCTCCTGCCCTACTTCGCCCACATCGTCGTACCGGGCGAGGGCGTGCTGCCCAAGCCGCACCCGGACGTCTACCTCACCGCCACCAGCCGGTGCGGCGCGCCGCCCGCCGACTCGCTGGCGGTGGAGGACTCCCGCGCCGGGCTCCAGGCCGCCGCCCGGGCCGGGCTGAGCGTGCTGGGCGTCGGCCCCCAGCCCAGCCGCCAGGACGTGGCGCTGGCGGACATGTGGGTGCGGTCGCTGGGCGAACCGGACCTGCTGGCCTGGGCCGAGAGCCGGGTGCCCCGGCAGCGTGCCGGGGACGGCGCCGCCTCGGCTGCGGGCGGGCCGAACGGCGCGGGAGGCTCGCGCAGTGCGAACGGCTCCGGCGGAGCGGGCGCGAACGGCGCGGGGGGTGCGAACGGTTCGGGTCCGGGCGGCGCGGGCCGGGCGGGCGGTACGGACCGCGCCGACGCCGACGCCGACGCGCCGCCCGGCGCCGGGCGTTAGGCCCCGCCCGGTTCCCCGCCTGGTCGCCCGCCCGGTTTCGCCGTCTCGGGCCCTGCCTGGTCTCGCTGCCTGGGCCATGCCCGGGCCCTGGCGCGGCGGCCCGTACGGACCGTACGGCACGTACGGCCACGGGCGTCGGCGGCCGGCCGCCGACGCCCCAGCGGCCGGGCGGCTCGGCGGCCGGGGGCAGCCCGGTGCTCGGGACGGCTCGGTGCTCGGGACAGCCGGGCGGCCGGACGGTCCCGCGGCCGGGGCGGCCGGGCGCCTC
>NZ_JAVSCF010000104.1:0-20386 GCF_031932565.1 Streptomyces sp. B1866 | reverse complement strand
GTCGGGCCCGGGCGGCGCGGCGGCCGGCCGGGCCGTACGCGCAATCGGCCACGGCGGGCCCGCGGTCGGCCCGGCCGGGCCACCTGGGAAAGTCCGAAAACACACCCATGCCCGCGGCTCCCACAGCGGCCGGTAACACGGCCCGGGCCCGTCCCGAGGCGCGCGGACGGGTGTACCCGCCATACGTCGCCGCGCGCCCGCGTCGCGCGGCGACGGCCAATTCCCCCGCCCTCCGCGCGCCGTGAGACGGACTCATTGCTGTCACATGTCCTCCTGATTGCCGTACCGCTCGCTAGCATCGTGCGACGGGTGATCTGAGTCTCACTACCCCCGGACGGGGGTAGGCATATGACGGGGAGGTGGCCATGGCGAGATCCGACCGGGCCGTTGACGTACGGACGGCGCTGCTGCGCCTGCGGCGGCGCGGCGGTCTGCCCGTCGCCTTCGGGGGGGTTTTCGCCGGGACGCGACAGTTCCGCATCTCGGACCTGACGGGCACGACGACCAGTTCGTTACAGGGCCTCGCGGTTACTCCGGGCAACGGACTGGGCGGCAAGGTGCTCACCATGTCCCGCCCGATCTCGGTGATCGACTACACCACCTCACGGGCCATCAGCCACGAGTACGACGAGGCGGTCACCGCCGAGGGCCTGCGTTCGATCCTGGCGGTGCCGGTGGTGGTGCGCGGGCGCGTGCGCGGCGTGCTGTACGGCGCCCTGCGCCAGCCCCTGGCGCTGGGCGACCGGGCCCTGACCGCGGCCATGGAGGCGGCGCGCGAGCTGGAGCAGGCGCTGGCCCTGCGCGAGGAGGCGCAGCGGCTGATGACCGTGGCCAGCCAGCCGGTGGAGGCCGACACGGCCGTGTGGGAGGAGGTGCGCGAGGCGCACGGCGAGCTGCGCGCCCTGGCCCAGCAGGTGGCCGATCCGGAGGTGCGCGAGCAGATACTCGCGGCCTGCCGGCGCCTGGCCAGGGCCTCCTCGGGACTGCCGCAGTCGGCGGCGGGACGCCGGGTGGTGGACCTGTCGCCGCGCGAGGTGGACGTGCTGGCGTGCGTGGCGACCGGCGCCACGAACGCGGCGGCGGCCGAGCGGCTGGGCCTGCGCCCGGAGACCGTCAAGAGCTACCTGCGCTCGTCCATGAGGAAACTGGGAGCCCACACGCGGTTACAAGCAGTAGTCGAGGCGCGGCGGGCCGGCGTGCTGCCGTGAGAGGCGGCGGCGGCCCCGCGCGGGCGCGCGCCGCGCCGTACGGCCGGGTCCGGGCGCACGCGCGGGGCGCGCTACCGGGAGGCCGCCGGACAGGCTCCGGCGGCCGGGCGGCGGCGCGGCGGCGCCCGGCTCCGCCCTGCGGGGCGATAGCGCCGGTCGACCGCCCCGTCACCCCCGTTCGCGTCAAGAGGCCGTCAAATCGGCGCGCCGCGGAGTCAGGGGAGCGTCAGTGCCGACGCCGCCCGCGCGCCGCGGCCCTAGCGTCGATGCCGTACCGACCGGCCCCGCACGCCACAGGAGCACCGCCCATGAACCGCACCGAGGACGGCGAACCGTCCGACGATCGCCCGGCAGAGCCGCTGTACGTCCCCGTACGGCAGGGTCCTGCCGGGTGCGCCCTGCGCCTCTACCGCACCCCGATGGGTGCCCGCACCGCCGTCGCCTTCACCACGCGGTGGCGGCTGGCCCACGTCCTCGGGCCCGACCAGGCGTGGATTCGGCTGGCCGAACCGGCCGTCCGGGAACTGACCCGGCCGCTGGGGGTGGACCGGCTGTCCGTCGACCCGGTGCTCACCGCCGCCCCGCCCCGCCACCCCGCCCCCCGGATGCCCGCGGCGCCCGCCGTGGCCGAGACCGCGCCCCTCGCCGGGCTCGCGGACGGGCGGCCCCCGGTCCGGGACCGGGACGCGGGCGCGGTGGGCGCTCCGCGCTGACCGCCCCCGCCCGTCGCGCGGCGGCCGCCCGTCCGCGCGCCCCTCCCGGTATCCCGCCTCCCCCCGCACCTCGCTCCTCCTGTAAGGAGGCATGTCNGCCCCTCCCGGTATCCCGCCTCCCCCCGCACCTCGCTCCTCCTGTAAGGAGGCATGTCCGAATGTCTCTTCGCCTCGCCGCCCCCACCCCGCCGCCCCCTCGCGCCGCCCGCCCCGAGACCGCCGGCGCCGCCCGCTCCGACGCCGCCCGCCCCGACGCCGTCTCCCCTGGCCCCGTCTGGCCCGCCTCCGCCCAGACCCTGCCCTCCGGCGAACTC
Source organism: Streptomyces sp. B1866 (assembly GCF_031932565.1). NCBI lineage: Bacteria > Bacillati > Actinomycetota > Actinomycetes > Kitasatosporales > Streptomycetaceae > Streptomyces > Streptomyces sp. B1866. Next base: position 18,151 of record NZ_JAVSCF010000104.1, on the reverse strand, counting down.
GCCGTCGGCGGCGTGCCGCTCGCCGAGCTGGCCGACCGCTTCGGCACTCCCGCGTACGTCCTGGACGAGGACGAGGTGCGCGCCCGCGCCCGCGCGTGGCGCGCCGCCCTGCCCGGCGCGGACGTCGCCTACGCCTCCAAGGCCTTCCTGTGCCGCGCGATGGTCAGCTGGATGGACGACGAGGGCCTGTCCCTGGACGTCTGCTCGGCGGGAGAGCTGGAACTGGCCGCCGTCACCGGCTTCCCGGCCGGCCGGATCACCCTGCACGGCAACGCCAAGAGCCCCGAGGAGCTGCGGGCCGCGCTGCGGCTGGGCGTCGGCCGGATCGTGGTCGACAGCACCGGGGAGATCTCCCGCCTCGCGGCCCTGCTGCCGGCCACCGGCACGCCCCGGCAGCGGGTGCTGCTGCGCGTGGTGCCCGGCGTCGAGGCGGGCGCCCACAAGGCCGTACGCACCGGCGTGGAGGACCAGAAGTTCGGCGTGCCCATCACCGGCGGCGTGGCGGAGGACGCGATCGCGCGCATCCTGGGCCAGCCCGCGCTCCAGCTGGCCGGGCTGCACTGCCACCTCGGCTCGCAGATCGCGGGCGTCGAGCCGTACGTGACGGCCGTAAGGCGGCTGGTGTCGCTGCTGGCCCGGGTCCGCGACCGGCACGGCGTGACCCTGCCCGAGCTGGACCTCGGCGGCGGCTTCGCGATCGCCTACCGGGACGGCGACCCGGCCTTCGACCCGCGCGTGTACGCCGACCGGGTGGTGCCGGAGCTGCACGCGCGCTGCGCCGAGGCGGGCCTGCCCGTGCCGCGCCTGGCGGTGGAGCCGGGCCGCTGGATAGCGGGCCCGGCGGGCGTGGCCCTGTACCGGGTGCTGGCCGTCAAGACCGGCGCCGCGCGCACCTTCGTGGCCGTCGACGGCGGCATGAGCGACAACCCGCGGCCCGCGCTGTACGGCGCGCGCTACACCGTCCGGCTGGCCGGGCGCGGCTCGGCCGCGCCGCCCCGCCGGGTGACGGTCGTAGGACGGCACTGCGAGGCCGGCGACGTGCTGGCCGAGGACGTGGAGCTGCCCGCCGACGTGCGGCCCGGCGACCTGCTGGCCGTGCCCGCGGCGGGCGCCTACCACCTGTCGATGGCCTCCAGCTACAACCTGGTCGGCCGGCCGCCCGTCGCCGCCGTCTCCGGCGGCCGGGCCCGCCTGCTGGTGCGCCGCGAGACGCTGGCCGACCTGCGCGCGCGGGACCTGGGCCTGTGAGTCCGCCGCAGGCCGCCGAAGGGCCGCCAGACGGGACACCTGACAGGACACCTGGCAGGACGTCCGAACGCCGCCCGGTCACGGGCGGGCGCCGGCCGACCGGGCCGGCTCGGGGCTCACGAGGGGGCTCCGAGCCGGCCCGGCGCCGCTGTCCGGGCCGGCCTCGCCGCCGCCGCCGTCCGGCTCCCCGTCGTGCTCCCCGTCGTGGTGGATGGGCGTGTCCGTGCCCGTCAGGCGCGCGCCGCCGCCCCCGCGCCGGTCCGCGACGATCTCGGCGGCGATCGACAGCGCCGTCTCCTCGGGCGTACGGGCGCCGAGGTCCAGGCCGATCGGGGAGCGCAGCCGGGCCAGCTCCGCCTCGGTGACCCCGGCCGCGCGCAGCCGGGCGGCGCGGTCGGCGTGGGTGCGGCGCGAGCCCATCGCGCCGACGTAGGCCACGGGCAGCCGCAGCGCCCGCAGCAGCAGCGGGACGTCGAACTTCGGGTCGTGGGTGAGCACGCACAGCGCCGTGCGCGCGTCGGTGCGGGTCGCCGCCAGGTAGCGGTGCGGCCAGTCGGCCACCACCTCGTCGGCCTCCGGGAAGCGCGCCGGGGTGGCGAAGACGGGCCGGGCGTCGCAGACGGTCACGTGGTAGCCCAGGAACTTCCCCACCCGCACCAGCGCGCCCGCGAAGTCCACCGCACCGAAGACGATCATGCGGGGCGGCGGGGCGGCGCACTCCACCAGCAGGGTCACCGGGCCGCAGCGGCGGCCGTCCGCGCCGGTGCGCACCGTGCCGGTCCGCCCGGCGTCGAGCAGGGCGCGGGCCTCGCGCGCGGCGGCACACTCCAGGGCGCCGCCCGGACCGGCCGCCTCACCGCGGCCGGCGCAGTCGTCACCGGGTCCGTCCGGGCCGCCCGGATCCGCGCCCGGGGCGGACGGCCCTCCCTGCGCGGCGGAGCGCACGCCGCCGGTCGGCGGCCCGCCGGGCGCCGCGGTGGGCTCGCCGGGCGGCGGTCCGTCCAGCGTCCCCTCGTACGTCCCGTCCGGCCGTACCAGCAGCGCCCGCCCCAGCATGTCCCCGGGCCCGTCCACGACCCGCGCGAGGGCCACCGCGCGGCCCTCCGCCACCGCGGCCAGCGCGCCGGCCAGCACCGGCCGTACGCGCGTGTCGGCCGCGGGCACCGGCGTCACCAGCACGTCGACGGCGCCGCCGCAGGTCAGGCCGACGGCGAAGGCGTCGTCGTCGGAGTAGCCGAAGGTCTCCCGTACGGCGCGCCCGGTGCGCAGCGCCTCCTGGCACAGGTCGTACACCGCCCCTTCCACGCAGCCCCCGGACACGCTGCCGACCGCCGTGCCGCCGGCGTCGACGGCCAGGGCGGCGCCCGGCTGCCGGGGCGCGCTGCCGCGCACGGCCACGACCGTGGCGACGGCGAAGGCGCGCCCGTCCGCGCACCAGCGGCGCAGGTCCGCCGCGATGTCCAGCATGGTGGTCCGACCTCCTCCTGGCGGCTGGGCGTCCGGGTGGCTACCGGACGCCCAGCCCATGCTCGATCGGGTTCGGGGCGCGGCAGGCGCCGAACACGCCGCCGGGCACCCACATGAACACGCCCGGCCCGCGCACGTTCCCGCGCGCGGCCCTCACGTCCCGGTCAGGTGCTCGGGCCGCACCGGCACGCGCCGCAGCGCGAGGCCGGTGGCCGCCCTGATGGCGGCGACGACCGCGGGCGTGGACGACAGGGTGGGCGCCTCGCCGACGCCGCGCAGCCCGTACGGGGCGTGGTCGTCGGCCAGTTCCAGCACGTCCACCGGGATGGCGGGCGTGTCGAGGATGGTGGGGATCAGGTAGTCGGTGAAGGACGGGTTGCGCACCCGCGCCCGGTCGGAGACGACGATCTCCTCCATGACCGCGAGGCCCAGGCCCTGGACCGTGCCGCCCTGGATCTGGCCGACCACGGACAGCGGGTTCAGCGCCTTGCCCACGTCCTGGGCCGCGGCCAGCTCGATCACCTTGACCAGGCCCAGCTCGGTGTCCACGTCCACCACGGCCCGGTGCGCGCAGAACGAGTACTGCACGTGGCCGAAGCCCTGCCCGGTGACCAGGTCGAACGGCTCGGTCGGCCGGTGCCGGAACTCCCGCACGACCTCGACGGCCTCCGCGCCCAGCACGGCGGCCAGGTCGGCGACGACCTCGCCCGCGCGGGTGACGATTTTGCCGCCCTCCAGCCGCAGCCCGTCCTGGGACCACGCCGGGTGCGACGCGCCGTACGCCTCCCGGCCGCGCCGGATCACCTCCTCGCGCACCGCCTCGCACGTGTGCTTGACCGCGCCGCCGGTCATGTACGTCTGCCGGGAGGCGGAGGTGGAGCCCGCCGAGCCGACCCGGGTGTCGGCGGGCGCGATGACGACCTGGGTGACCCCCAGTTCGGTGCGCGCGATCTGGGCGTGCACGGTGACGCCGCCCTGCCCGACCTCGGCCATCGCGGTGTGCACGGTGGCGACCGGCTCGCCGCCCGCCACCTCCAGGCGCACCCGGGCGGTGGAGTAGTCGTCGAAGCCCTCGGAGAAGCCGACGTTCTTGATGCCGACCGCGTACCCCACGCCGCGCACCACGCCCTCGCCGTGCGTGGTGTTGGACAGGCCGCCCGGCAGCTCCCGCACGTCCACCGCGCCGCCGGCGTCCGCCCAGGGCCGCTCCGGGGGCAGCGGCCGCTCCTTGACGCGGCGCAGCAGCTCGGCCACGGGCGCCGGGGCGTCCACGCGCTGCCCGGTGGGCATCACCGAGCCCTGGGACATCGCGTTGCGCTGCCGGAACTCCACCGGGTCCAGGCCCAGCTCCGCCGCGACGGCGTCCATCTGGGCCTCGTAGGCGAAGCACGCCTGGACCGCGCCGAAGCCGCGCATGGCGCCGCACGGCGGGTTGTTGGTGTACAGCGCCAGGGCCTCCACGTCCACGGCCGCGGCCTCGTACGGGCCCACGCCCAGCGAGGCGGCGTTGCCGACGACGGCGGACGACGACGAGGCGTACGCGCCGCCGTCCAGCACGATGCGGGCCTGGACGTACTGCAGCGTGCCGTCCCGGGAGGCGCCGTGCTCGTAGGCGAGCCGCGCGGGGTGCCGGTGGACGTGGCCGAAGAAGGACTCGTACCGGTTGTAGACGATCTTGACAGGGCGGCCGGTGCGCAGCGCGAGCAGGCACGCGTGGGCCTGCATCGACAGGTCCTCCCGCGCGCCGAACGCGCCGCCGACGCCGGACAGCGTCAGCCGCACCTTGTCCTTCGGCAGGCCCAGGACGGGCGCGAGCTGGTCCTGGTCGACGTGCAGCCACTGGGTGGCGATGTACAGGTCCACGCCGCCGTCCTCGGCGGGCACCGCCAGGCCCGACTCGGGGCCCAGGAAAGCCTGGTCCTGCATGCCGACCTCGTAGTCGCGGCGCACGACCACGTCGGCCCGCGCGCGGGCGGCGGCCAGGTCGCCGCGGCGCACCGGCTGGCGGTGCACGACGTTCGGGTGCGGCGCGTGCGCGGCGTGCCGGTCGGTGCGGCCCGGGTGCAGCACGGGCGCGTCCGGTCCGGTGGCGCTCGCCTCGTCGGTGACCGGCGGCAGCTCGGCGTAGACCACCGCGATACGGGCGGCGGCGCGGCGCGCGGTCTCCGGGTGGTCGGCGGCCACGACGGCGACCGGCTCGCCGTGGTAGCGCACCCGGTCCTTCGCCAGCACCGGCTGGTCGCGGATCTCCAGCCCGTAGTGGGTGGCGGCGGGCAGGTCGTCGTACGTCAGGACGGCGTGCACGCCGGGTGTGGCCAGCGCCGCGGTGACGTCGAGGGAGACGATCTCGGCGTGCGCGTGCGGGCTGCGCAGCGTGTGGCCCCACAGCATGTCCTCGTGCCACAGGTCGGAGGAGTACGCGAACTCGCCGGTCACCTTCAGGATGCCGTCCGGGCGCGGCGTGGACTCCCCCACGCCGCCCGGGGTGCGGCTGCCCTGGGTGATGACGGCGGGCGCGCGGCCCACGGTCCGGTTCGGCTCGGTGCCCACGGGTCACGCTCCCTGGCCGGTGCGGGCGGCCGCGAGGCGGACCGCGTCGAGGATCTTCTCGTAGCCGGTGCAGCGGCACAGGTTGCCCGACAGCGCCTCGCGGATGTCGGCGTCGGTGGGCTCGGGGTGCCGCTCCAGCAGCTCGTCGGCGGCCACCAGCAGGCCCGGGGTGCAGAAGCCGCACTGGACGGCGCCCGCGTCGACGAACGCCTGCTGGACGGGCGACAGGCCGCTGTCCGGGGCCGCCGCGGCCCGGTCCCCGGCGGACGGCTCCACCGCGCCGTCCGCGCGCGTGGCTTCCCGGCCGCCCGCGCGGGCGGCGGCCAGGCCGGCCAGGCCCTCCACGGTGACCACCTCGCGGCCCTCGGCCTGCCCAGCGGCCACCAGGCAGGCGCACACCGGCACGCCGTCCAGCCGGACCGTGCACGAGCCGCACTCGCCCTGCTCGCACGCGTTCTTCGAGCCGGGCAGGCCCAGCCGCTCGCGCAGCACGTACAGCAGGCTCTCGCCCTCCCAGACGTCGTCGGCCTGGCAGGGGCGGCCGTTGACGGTGACGTTCACGCGCATGACGCGCCTCCTTCCGTGCCGCGCGCCGCCCGGCCCCGGTAGTCCTCCCAGGCCCAGCCGAGCGTTCTGCGGGCCATGACGGCGACGGCGTGGCGGCGGTAGCGGGCGGTGCCGCGCACGTCGTCGATGGGGTCGCAGGCGGCCGCGCACAGGTCCGCGAAGCGCCGCGCGGCGGCCGGGGCGACCGGCGCGCCGCTGTCCCAGCAGCCGCCCTCCGCCAGCGCGCCGGCCAGGAAGTCCTCGGCCGCCCGGGCCCGTACGGGGGTGGGTGCGACCGAGCCGAGACCCACGCGCACGGTCCGGGTGCGCGGGTGCAGCGCGAGGCCGAGCGCGCACACCGCGATGACCATGGCGTTGCGGGTGCCGACCTTGGAGAACTGCTGCGGCCCGTCCGCGCGGGCGATGTGCACCGCCCTGATCAGCTCGTCGGACGCCAGCGCGGTGCGCTTCACGCCCGTGTAGAACTCCTCCACCGGGATGCGGCGGGTGCCGCGCACCGACACCGCCTCCACCTCGGCGCCGGCCGCCAGCAGCGGCGGGTGCGCGTCACCGGCCGGGGAGGCGGCGCCCAGGTTGCCGCCCACGGTGCCGCGGTTGCGGATCTGCGGCGAGCCGACGGTCCGGGCGGCCAGCGCCAGGCCCGGCAGCTCGGCCGCCAGGTGGTCGATGATCCGGGCGTACGGCACGCCGGCGCCCAGCCGCACGGTGTCCTGCCCGGTCTCCCACTCCGCCAGCTCGGGGACACGGGTCAGGTCCAGCAGGTAGGCGGGCCGCAGCCGGTCGAAATTGAGGTCCACCATGACGTCGGTGCCGCCCGCCAGGGGCACGGCCTCGGGGTGCTCCGCCTTGGCGGCGAGCGCGTCCTGCCAGCTCTCGGGGCGCAGGAACTCCATGCGTAGTCGTCTTCTTCCGCTCGTTTCGCCGCTCTCGGCTGCTTCCGGTACTTCCGGTTCTTCTGGTCGTTCCGTGCCCGCACGCGCGGGCCGCCGCCCGGCCGGCGGACGCCGGGCGCGGTGCGGCGAGAGCGCTGGGGGTACGGACGGAAAGCCGGTCTCGCAGGGGGCTCCCTCCAGTACACCGGCGCACGCCGGGGCCGGTGCAGTCACGGAAACCATGAAAGCCGTTGACCGCGCGAGCGGCCATTCTTGTAGATTCGCACAAAAGGCGGAGCCGGTGTTCCCGGACCCGTCCCGGCCGGTGCCACGGCCCGCCCGCGCCCGCGGCCCGCCCGGTTTCCGGCCTCGTCCGGCACCCGCACTGGAACGGCGAGAGGGGCACGATGCGGCTGCGCGCGCTGTTGGAGACCGACACCCTGGGGCTTCGCCTGCTCGGCGGCGAGGCCGAGCTGGACCGGTCCGTGCGCGGCGTGATGACCACCGACCTGCGCGACCCGAGCCGCTACCTGTCGGGCGGCGAGCTGGTCCTGACCGGCCTGGCCTGGCGGCGGCGGCCCGCCGACTCCGAGCGGTTCGTCCGCATCCTGGCCGCGGCCGGGGTCGCGGGGCTCGCGGCCGGCGAGGCCGAGCTGGGCTCGGTGCCCGGCGACCTGGTGGCGGCCTGCGCGCGGCACCGCCTGCCGCTGTTCTCCGTGGTCGAGGACGTGTCGTTCGCGTCCATCACCGAGCACGTGGTGCGCCAGGTGTCCGCCGAGCGGGCCGGCGACCTGGCGGCGGTCGTGGAGCGGCACCGCCGCCTGGTGGCGGGCGGGCCGGCCGGCGGCGGACCCGAGGTCGCCCTGGACCTGCTCCGCTCCGACCTGGACCTGCGCGCCTGGGTGCTGTCCCCCACCGGCCGCCGCGTCGCCGGGCCGACCGGGCCGGACCGGCGGCTCACCGCGGCCGTGCGCGCCGAGCTGGCGGGCGAGCACCTGGCGGCCGTACGGGCCCGGCGGCGCTTCCCGCACCGGGTGAGGGCCGCCGACGGCGTGACGTACTCCCTGTTCCCCGTCGGCGGCGCGGCGCCGCCCGAGCAGGCGGAGGCGGCCGAGCGAGCGGAGGCGGCCGCGCTGCCGGACTGGCTGCTGGCCGTCGAGGCGGACGCGGGCGACTGGCCCGAGCAGCGGCTGGACCTGCTGCGCGGCGTGGCGCGGCTAATCGCGGTGGAGCGGGACCGGCGCGACGCGGCCCGGGCCGTGCGCCGCCGCCTGGCGCAGGAGGTGGTGGACCTGGCGGCCGCGGGCGCGCCGCCCGCCGAGATCGCCGCGCGGCTGCGGGTGACCGCGCCGGTGCTGCTGCCGGGACTGGGCGCCGCGCCGCGCTGGCAGGTCGTGGTGGCCCGGGTCGAGTGCGGCCCGGACGCGGCGGCGAACGGCCCGCTGGCCCGGGCGCTGCTGGAGGAGATCCTGGCCGGCCCGGAGGCGGCCGGCGCCGAGCCCGCCGACCGGGTCGCGGTGGGACAGGCCGGCGGCGAGGCCGTCGCGCTCGTGGCGCTGCCCGGGCCGCCCGTGGCGGCACGGTCCGAGGCGCCGGAGGCGGCCGCACGGGAGCCGGACGCGCCGCCTGTCCCGGGCGGCGCGGCGGACGGCACCGCCCACCCGGACGCCCTGCTCGCCGCGGTGCGCGCCCCGCTGGCCCGGGGCCTGGGCGAAGATGGCCGGATCACGCTGGGGCTGAGCGCCGCCGTGCACTCCGCCGAGGGGCTGCACGGCGCCCTGGAGGAGGCCCGGCACGCCCGCCGCGTCGCGGCGGCCCGCCCGGGACGGGTGTGCGCGGCAGGCCACCAGCAACTGGCCTCGCACGTACTGCTGCTGCCGTTCGTCCCGGACGACGTGCGCCGCGTGTTCACCTCCCGGCTGCTGGACCCGCTGCGCGACTACGACCGCCGGCACCGCGCCGACCTGGTGCGAACCCTGGATTCCTTCTTGACATGTGACGGCTCGTGGACCCGGTGCGCGGCCACGCTGCACGTGCACGTGAACACGCTGCGGTACCGGGTCGCCCGGATCGAGCAGCTCACCGGCCGCGACCTGGGACGTCTGGAGGACCGGCTGGACTTCTTCCTGGCGCTGCGCATGACCTGACGTCGCGTGCGCGCGCCCCGACGCGAGCGCTCCCGTACGCCTGCCCGTCGCCGCCGATTCACCCCGTGGCAGCCCGGGCCGCTCACGACACGCCGAAAAGTCGCCGACAAGCTTTGTGAATACATTCACACCTGAGTCTTGGCCGGGCCCTTGCCGGCGTGCTGAGATTCCCAAACGGCTTCCGGCTCGACGGCGCGCTTGGGGAGGGCACCGTGGCGGACACCGCCATGTCACGACCTGGATCGTCAGATTCCGAACCGCGTACGCACCATCCGGACGACCCCCTGGGCGCCGCCGTGTGGCGGCTGCGCTCGCGCGGCTGCTGGGAGGACGCCGCCGCTCTGCTCGCACCGCGCGCGACCACCGACGCCGCCGTCGCGCTCCAGCGCAGCGTGGTGCTCACCGAGCGGTGCGTGTTCACCTCCGCGGGCTGGCACGCCGCCGAGGACGCGCTGCGGGCGGCGGAGGCGCTGGCGGTCACCGACGAGGAGCGCGGCGCCGCCGCGTGCGAACGGGGCTACCTGGCGTACGCGTCCACGCTGTTCGGCACGCGGGACCGCGCCGACGAGGCGCGCGCGGCGCTGGGCCGGGCGGCCGCGCTGCTGCCGCCCGGCTCGGCGGTGCGCCCGCGGCTGGACTTCCGGCGCGGCCTGATCGCCCAGCACCTCGGCGGCGACGCGGCCGGCGCGCAGGCCGCCTTCCAGCGGGCCCACGCGGCCGCAGCGGCGGGCGGGGACGCGCTGCTGCGCTCGTCCACCTGGCGGCACCTGGCCGCCATGGCGGAGCGGGCGGGCGACACGGCGCAGGCCCGGCACGGCTTCGCCGAGTCCCTGCGCATCCGCGAGGAGCTGGGCTACCTGATCGGCATCGCCCCGGCGCTCGCGGCGCTGGCCGCCGTGGAGCCGGAGCCGGACGCCTCGCGGCTGCGCGCCGAGGCCGCCCGGCTGGTGCGGCTGCTGGGCGGCGTGCCCGCCTGGCTGGCCGAGCGGCTGACCGCGCCGGAGAACGGCTGAACTCCCGGCCCGAGGCCGCCTGACGCCCGCTCCCGGGCGCGCCCCCGGCGGCGCGCTCGTACGGACGACCCGGCACCGTACGGACAGCGGCGCGGCTCGGCCCGTACGGACCGCGCGGCCCGGCCCGTACGGACCGCGGGGCCCGGCCCGTACGGACCGCGTGGGCCCGCCGCCTCGACAGCCCGGTGCTCACAGCGCGGTGTTCACAGCGTGGTGCGCAGGTGCTCGCGCAGCAGCACCTCTGCCGCGTCGAGGTCCTGGTCCGCGAGCGCGTCGAGCAGCGCCAGGTGCTCGGCCGCGTCCGCGACCAGGTCGGTGACGCGCGTGAACTCCCCCGGCACCACCGGCGACTGGACGCGCCGGTGCAGGTCGTCGGCGACCAGAACCAGCTGCCTGTTTCCGGCCAGGCTGAGCACCGCCTGGTGGAACGCGCGGTCCGAATCCAGGTACGCGGCCCGGTCGCCGGTGGCGGCGGCCGCCGCCGTGGCCTCGGCGGCCGGGCGCAGCGACGCCCACCGCTCGCGCGGCAGCTCCCGCGCCAGGTCCAGCACCACCGGTATCTCCAGCAGGGCCCGCACCTCGGCCAGTTCGGCCAGCTCGCGCGCGCTGCGGCGGGCCACCCGGAAGCCGCGGTTGGGCACCACCTCCACGGCCCCCTCGCCCGCGAGCTGCTGCATGGCCTCCCGTACGGGCGTGGGCGACACCCCGAAGCGCTCGGCGAGGGTGGGCGCCGAGTACACCTCGCCGGGGGTCAGCTCGCCGCCGATCAGCGCGCTGCGCAGGGCGTCGAGGACCTGGCCGCGGACGGAGTGGCGGCGCGGCGCCTTGCGTGGCCGGGGCACGCGGCCGTGCTGCGGCGGCCACGCCCCCGGGTCCGCTCCGGCCTGCTCCACTGGCCTCCTCCTGACGTCCGATTGAAACGATATGCGGACGCGGCGCGCGGTCCAACCCGGTTGCGGCGGTGGACGGCGGCCGCGGTGTGTTACAAGTACATTCCCCTGCTGACAGTTGGTCGGTTTCCGTGAATAGAATGCGTTGCGCTTGCGCAGGCGAGCGTCCGAACCGTACGGCAGCTACCCGCGTCCCCCCGCCATCCCGTGGCCACAGTTGTCTCGAAATCGCCCGGGACAAAGGGTGTTTCCGCCAAGATGTCGCGCGAGTGGGCCGCACCATGGCCAGGACTTCAACGGAAGCGAGGACAAGGGGCACCGCATGAGACTTACCGATCTTTCGCTGGGCTGGACACTGCCTGGCGCCGTGGCGCTCGTCGGAGCCGTGACGGCGGTGACGGTGCTCGCGCGCGGACGCAAGGACACCCGTAAAAAGGAAGACAGCGTGATCACTGACTCCTGGGAGCGCAGCGAGGAACGGCGGCGGCGCAAGGAGGCCATCTACGGGATGGCGTCCTACCTGCTGCTCTTCTGCTGCGCGGCCGTCGCCGCCGCACTCTCCTTCCACGGCCTGGTGGGCTTCGGACGGCAGAACCTGAACCTGTCGGGCGGCTGGGAGTACCTGGTGCCGTTCGGCCTCGACGGCGCGGCCATGTTCTGCTCGGTGCTCGCGGTGCGCGAGGCCAGCCACGGCGACGCGGCGCTCGGCTCGCGCCTGCTGGTGTGGCTGTTCGCGGGCGCCGCCGCCTGGTTCAACTGGGTGCACGCGCCGCGCGGCGCCGACCACGCGGGCGCGCCGCAGTTCTTCGCGGGCATGTCGCTGTCGGCGGCCGTCCTGTTCGACCGCGCGCTGAAGCAGACCCGCCGGGCGGCGCTGCGCGAGCAGGGCCTCGTGCCCAGGCCGCTGCCGCAGATCCGCATCGTGCGCTGGCTGCGTGCGCCCCGCGAGACGTTCGCCGCGTGGTCGCTCATGCTGCTGGAGGGTGTCCGCACTCTGGACGAGGCCGTCGAGGAGGTGCGCGAGGACCGGCGCCAGCAGGAGCAGAACCGGCACCGCAGGCGGGACCAGGAGAAGCTGGACCGGGCCCGGATCAAGGCGTACAACCGGCAGCACCGCCGGCTGTGGGGCCCGCGCGGCGGCGGCCGCCAGGTGGAGCTGCCCGCGCTGGCACCGGCCGCCGGGCAGGTCAGTTCGGAGCCTGCCCTATCGGACGCGCCGGAGACCTTGCCGGCGTCCTCGGCTTCGACCGCGGCCGTGGCAGCGCCGTCGTCTCGTCCCGTGCTGCGCTCGGCCACCGGCCCGGGCTCGTCGGCAGGCGGGACGAGCGCTGACGGCGGCACGGACCGCCCCCGCACCATCGACCTCACGGCCGAGGACGACACCCTCACCATTCCGCGGCTGGACTCCCTGGAGGAGAAGCTGGCGCAGATCGAGCGCGCCTTCGGCTGACGCCGGGCGGCAGACCGCGGTGGGAACCCGAACCGGGCGCGGTGCCCGGCGGTGGCGAGCGGGCCACGGGACGGCAGCGTCCCGCGGCCCGCTCGTCCGTTCTCCGGCTTGTCCAGCTTCTCCGGCTTCTCCGGCTTCTCCTCACAGCCCGTCCGCCGCCCGTGGGTCCACTCCCCCGCGCCCGGTTCCGTACGGGCCCGTAACGGCCCGCGGCCAGGGCGGCGCCGCGCGCGGGCGCTCAGCCCGTGCCGGCGTCCAGCTCGAACCACACCGCCTTGCCCACGCCGTACGACCGCACGCCCCACGCGTCCGACAGCGAGTGCACCAGCAGCAGTCCGCGCCCGGACGTGCCCTCGTCGGCGTCGCGGGCGCGCGGCACGGGGTGCCGGGCGGCGAAGTCCCGGACCTCGACCCGTAATCGGCCCTTGACCAGCGCCGCGGCCCCGTCGCCCAGCACCGCGGACCGGTCGCCCGGCACTGCGGCTCCGTCGCCCCGCCCGGCGGCCCGGTCGCCCCGCCCCGCCGCCTCCGCGTGCGGCCCCGGCGCCCCGCCGCCCAGCGCCGCCGCCTGCCCGGTCAGCGCCGCGGCCGCCCCGTCGAGCGTGGCCGTGACCACCGCGCCGTGGTCGGTGTGCACCAGCGCGTTGGTGACCAGCTCGCTGACCAGCAGCTCGGCGACCTCCGTCCGGCCCGGCTGCCCCCAGTGGCGCAACAGCTCCCGCAGCCCGGCGCGCACCTCCGCCACCGCGGACAGGTCGGCGTGCCGCAGACGCCGGCTCCAGGCCGGTGTGCGCTCCTCTTCGACCGCTCCCTCGATCGCCGCCCCTCCGGTATCCGGCCGGCTGTCCGTTCTGCCCGGCCACGCAGGCTGCCGTGTCATCGCATCCCCGCCCCGCCCGCTCTGGGTCGACCGTCGGCTGTTGTCGTCGAACGCGTTCACGAGAATGCATGCCCCTCGTGTTGCGCCCCACACGCGGGGGGAATGGATCGAGGGTCGGGGGAGTCATCCGCGCAGCGTGTGAGGACCTTCGAGGAGCCGCGATGCACGACGACCGTACGCTGGTGGAGGCCCGCCTTGAGAGGGCCCTGCGCCAGTTCGTCAGGCCCGCGCAGTACCCCGAGCGCGTGCCGCTGACCCTGTCCGCGTGGGAGGTGCCCGGCGAGCCGGTGCCCGTGGCGGAGGCGCTTGAGGCGGCGTACGCGCCGTTCGAGCCCGGCGCGGCCTGGGGCAGGCCGTGGTCCACCTGGTGGTTCCGGATGGAGGGCGCGGTGCCGCGCGCGTGGGCGGGCCGCCGGGTGGAGGTGGTGGTGGACCCGGGCTTTACCGGCTCGTCGCCCGGCACCCAGGCCGAGGGGCTGGTGTACGACGCGCGGGGCGTGCCGCTGAAGGGCGTGCACCCGCGCAACCGGCACGTGCCCGTCGCCGGCCCGGCCGAGGGCGGCGAGCCGGTGCGGCTGCTGCTGGAGGCCGCCGCCAACCCGGCCGTCCTGCACGACTTCCTGCCCACCCGGCTGGGCGACGTGCTCACCGCCGGGCGCGCGCCGCTGTACCGCTTCGGGTCGGCCGACATCGCGGTGCTCGACGAGCGCGTCTGGCACCTGATCACGGACGTCGAGGTGCTGTCGGAGCTGATGCGCGAGCTGCCCGCCGACCGGCCGCGGCGGCACGAGATCCTGCGCGCCCTGGAGGACATGCTGGACGCGCTGGACCTGCACGACGTCCCGGGCACGGCGGACGCCGGGCGGGCCGCGCTGGCCGACGCGCTGGCCCGGCCCGCGGACGCCAGCGCGCACCGCGTGTCGGCGGCCGGGCACGCCCACATCGACTCGGCGTGGCTGTGGCCGCTGCGGGAGACGGTGCGCAAGGCGTCCCGTACGTTCGCGAACGTCACCGCGCTCGCCGAGGAGTACCCGGAACTGGTGTTCGCCTGCTCGCAGGCGCAGCAGTACGCGTGGGTCAAGGAGCACCAGCCGCACATCTGGCGGCGCATCAGGCAGGCGGTGCAGGACGGCACCTGGGTGCCGGTCGGCTCGATGTGGGTGGAGTCGGACGCCAACATGCCCGGCGGGGAGGCGCTGGCCCGGCAGATCACGCACGGCAAGCGCTTCTTCCGCGAGGAGTTCGGCGTGGAGACCGAAGAGATCTGGCTGCCGGACTCCTTCGGCTACACCGCCGCCTTCCCGCAGCTCGCGAAGCTGGCCGGGGTGCGGTGGTTCCTCACCCAGAAGCTGTCGTGGAACCAGACCAACCGGATGCCGCACCACACCTTCTGGTGGGAGGGCATCGACGGCACGCGCGTGTTCACACACTTCCCGCCCGCGGACACCTACAACGGCAAGGTCGAGGCCAGGGAGCTGGCCCGCGCGGAGCGCAACTTCGCCGAGAAGGGCCGGGCGACCCGCTCCCTGCTGCCCTTCGGCTGGGGAGACGGCGGCGGCGGGCCCACCCGGGAGATGTTGGAGAAGGCGCGGCGCCTGGCGTCCCTGGAGGGCTCGCCGCGCGTCACGGTCGAGAAGCCGTCGGCGTTCTTCGCGGCGGCCGAGGAGGAGTACGGGGCGCGGGCGCCGGTGTGGTCCGGCGAGCTGTACCTGGAGCTGCACCGGGCGACGTACACCACGCAGACGGAGACCAAGCGCGGCAACCGGCGCAGCGAGCACCTGCTGCGCGAGGCGGAGCTGTGGGCCACGGCGGCGGCGCTGCGCGCGCCGGGCTACGCGTACCCGTACGACGAGCTGGACCGGCTGTGGAAGACCGTGCTGCTGCACCAGTTCCACGACATCCTGCCCGGCTCGTCCATCGCGTGGGTGCACCGGGAGGCGCGCGCGACGTACGAGCGGGTACGCGCGGCCTTGGAGGGGATCGTCGCGGCGGCGGTGGCGGCGCTCTGCCCGGACGGCGCCGGGGGCGCGGGAGGCCCGGTCGTGCTGAACGCCTCGCCGTACGCGCGCGTGGGCGTCGCCGTGCTCGACCGGGCCACGGCGGCCGCACTGCCGCCCGGCACTCCGGCGCAGCCGCTCGACGGCGGGCGGGCCGCGGTCTGGGCGCGGCTGCCCGCCCTGGGGTCGGCGGCCGTCGGCGGGCAGGGTGCCGCCGACGGTCCCGGCCCGGCCGACACCGGCCACGCGCGGGAGGCCGCCGGGCCGGACCCCGCGGCGGCCGGACCGGGGCTCGCCGGGGCCGGGACGGGGACCGGGCGGGAGGCCGGGGAGCGGGCCGCCGCCGGTCCCGGAGCGCCCGTACGGGCCCTGAGCGACGGCCGCGTGATCGTGCTCGACAACGGCCTGCTGCGTGCCGTGGTCGACGCCGACGGGCTGCTGACGAGCGTGCGCGACCTCACCGCCGCCCGCGAGCTGCTGCCGCCCGGCGCCCGCGGCAACCTCCTCCAGCTCCACCCCGACCACCCCAACGCGTGGGACGCGTGGGACATCGACCGCCACTACCGGCACCGGCACACCGACCTCACCGGCGCCGAGTCCGTCGAGCTGACCGAGTCGGGGCCGCTGCGCGCGGCCGTCCGGGTCGTACGGGTCTTCGGCCACTCCCGCGTCACCCAGGAGATCCTGCTGAGCGCCGGGGCCCGCCGCCTGGACTTCACCGCGGACGTCGACTGGCGGGAGTCGGAGAAGGTGGTCAAGGCGACGTTCCCGCTGGACGTGCACGCGCGGGTGTCCACCGCCGAGATCCAGTTCGGGCACGTGGACCGGGCCACGCACGCGAACACGAGCTGGGACTGGGCCCGGTTCGAGATCTGCGCCCACCGCTGGCTGCGGGTCGCCGAGCCCGGGTACGGCGTGGCGGTGCTCAACGACGCGACGTACGGCCACGACGTGACCCGTACGGCGCACGGTGGGACCCGTACGGCGCACGGTGGGACCGGTACGGCGCACGGCGGGACCGACGCGCCGGGAGCCGCCGGTGCGCCCGCCGGTCAGGGCCCGCCGGACGGCCCGGTGCTGGGCACCACCGTACGGCTGACCCTGCTGCGCGCCCCGCACTGCCCCGACCCGGACACCGACGTGGGCGCGCACCACTTCGGCTACGCGCTGCTGCCCGGCGCGGACGTCGGGGACGCGGTCGCCGAGGGCCTGGCCCTGAACCTGCCGCCCCGCCCGCTGCCCGCCGGACCGGTGCTGCCGCCGCTGGTCGGTGTCGACAACCCGGCGATCACCGTCGAGTCCGTCAAGCTCGCGGACGACCGGAGCGGCGACGTGGTGGTGCGGCTGTACGAGTCGCGGGGCGGCCGGGCGGCGGGCGTCCTGACCACCGGCTTCCCGGTGCTGCGCGCGGAGGTGACGGACCTGCTGGAGCGCCCGCTCGGCGAGGCGCCGACCGGCGCGGCCGGCCTGCCCCTGGCCCTGCGGCCGCACCAGATCCTCACCCTGCGGCTGCGTCCCGCGGGCCCGTAGTCGCGGGGCGCGCCCGCGCGGGGCGTGCGGTACGGGCCGACCGCCGGGGCGCGCCGACCGCGCGGCGTCCCGGCGGCCCGTACACCCGCTCCGGGAGCCCTGTGCGCGTCCGTACGGCGCTCCCGCGGGCCGTACGCGGCAGTCCGCTCACCACGCGCCTGCGGCCGGCCGTCCGGGCCGCGCGACGCCCGCGCCGGGCGTCGTGGCCTGTCCGACGCGGCCCGGGCAGCCGGGAGCGTACGTGACGCCCCGCGCGGACGACCGGCGCCGTACGCGCGTGCCGACGCGCCGGAGCAGGCCGGAGCCGCGCTCCGGACCGGAGCGGCCGGGCCTCACTCCTCCCACACGGCCACCGCCGTGCGGTCGTCGGCGTACCCCTTCACCCGGGTCTGGACGTCCGCCAGGAACGCGGCGAGGCCGGGCGGCTCCGCTCCCGACCAGCGCCGCGCCAGGTGGGCGGCGAGCCCCGGCTCCTCCAGCAGCGGCTCGGCCAGCCCGGCGCTGCACAGCAGGAGCGTGTCACCCGGACGAGCGACCGAGGCGCGGAACAGGAAGGGGTCGTACGCCGCCGGAGAGCCGGTGTCCGGTCCGGCACCGGCGGCGGGCCCCCAGGCCCCGGGCGCCGCGCCGTCCTCGCCGCCGTGGCCGGACGCCGGCGCGCCCTGCGGGTCCCCGGGCTCGCGCGGCGCCGGCTCAAGGTCCTGCCAGACGCCGTCCCGCAGCCGGAGCAGACCGCCGCCGCCCACGCCGAAGAACACCCGGATCCGGCAGGCCGGGTCGGCGGGCAGCAGCAGGCAGCGCAGCGCGGCGGTGTACTCGCCCGGGTCCACGCCCTGCCGGGCCGCGCGGGCCCGCATCTGGCCGAAGCCGCGGCTGGTCAGGCGGTGCAGGCCGGACTTCAGGGCGCCGCGGTCGCCGCCGCGGATGTCCTCGGACAGCCGCGCGTGGCTGCGCCCGACGGCCGCCCCGATCCACTCGCACAGCTCCCGCGCCGCCCGGTGCGCGCCGTCCGCCGCCCGCACGCCGCTGGCCAGCGCCACCAGCACCAGGGCACTCTCGCGCGTGCCGAAGCGCGCGGTGAGCAGCGCGTCGCGGCGCGGCTGGCCGCGGTAGCGGGCGGAGTCGCCGCGCAGCGACGCGGCGCGCAGGGTCAGCGGCCCGTAGCGCGCGCCGTCCAGGACCGTGTCCGGCACCAGGTCCGCCAGGTCGGCGGGGTCGGCGGGCGGCAGCGCGGTCGGCTCGGCGTCGTACGTGGGCGGCCCGTCCCCGACGAACGCCACGGACGGGGGCGGCTGGACGGTGACGGCGGGCGTGCGCCGCGCCGGAACGGCA
The DNA here is from genome assembly GCF_031932565.1 of Streptomyces sp. B1866. Lineage (NCBI taxonomy): Bacteria > Bacillati > Actinomycetota > Actinomycetes > Kitasatosporales > Streptomycetaceae > Streptomyces > Streptomyces sp. B1866. Next base: position 208 of record NZ_JAVSCF010000104.1, on the reverse strand, counting down.
CCGGGGGTACGGGGATCCCGGGCGAGCGCGGGCGTGCGGGGGTCAAGGCGCGGGCTCGCGGGCACGCCGGAGCGCGCGGCCGTCAGCCGCCACGCCCACCGGTCGGCGGGCGTCGGGTCCGGATCACCGACCGGGTCCGGCTCGGCGACCGGGGTCCGCGGCGCGGCGGGCGGGCCGGGCGCCGGGGCGGGTTCGTCGGCGCCCCGCC
>NZ_JAVSCF010000103.1:0-20691 GCF_031932565.1 Streptomyces sp. B1866 | reverse complement strand
TCCAGCGACGGCGCGTCGTCCCCTCCACGGACGACGTCCGTCACCGACCAGCCCACGTGCGGCCGCAGGGCCTCGTCGCACTCGGCGAGCCGCGCGGCGAACACCGGCGAGGACGCAAGCAGCTCGGCGGCCATGCCCCGCCACTGCGAACCCTGACCGGGGAACACGAACGCCACCCGGGCCACGCCGGAGCGCGCCGAGCCCGTCACCACGTGCGCGGCGGGCCGGTCGCCGGCCAGCGCGGACAGGCCCGCCAGGGCGCTCTCGCGGTCGGCCGCCAGGACCACGGCGCGGTGGTCCAGGGCGCCGCGCGCCAGGGCCAGCGAGGCGCCGAGGTCGGTGGCGGAGCCCTCGGCGCCGCCGGTGACGAAGTCCGCGAGCCGCTGGGCCTGGGCGCGCAGCGCCGCGGCCGTCCGGCCGGACACCGGCCACGGCACCAGACCCGCGGCCAGGCCCGTGACCTGCTCGGCGGACGGCTCGGCGCCCTGCTCGGGAGCCGCCTCGGGGTCGTGGGCGGGGTCCTCGGCGGGAGCCTCCTCCAGGATGACGTGGGCGTTGGTGCCGCTGATGCCGAACGCCGACACGCCGGCCCGCCGCGGGCGGTCGTTCGCCGGCCAGGCGACGGGCTCGGTGAGCAGCCTCACGGTGCCCGCCGACCAGTCGACCTGCGGCGTGGGAGCGTCCACGTGCAGGGTCTCGGGCAGCAGCCCGTGCCGCAGCGCCTGCACCATCTTGATCACGCCGGCCGCCCCCGCGGCGGCCTGCGTGTGTCCGATGTTCGACTTGACCGAGCCCAGCCACAGCGGCCGGTCGGCGGGCCGCTCGGTGCCGTAGGCGGCCATCAGGGCCTGGGCCTCGATGGGGTCGCCGAGCGTGGTGCCGGTGCCGTGCGCCTCCACCGCGTCGATGTCGTCGGGCGTGAGGCGGGCGTCGGCGAGCGCGGCGGCGATGACGCGCTGCTGGGAGGGGCCGTTGGGGGCCATCAGGCCGTTGCTTGCGCCGTCCTGGTTGACGGCGGTGCCGCGGACGACGGCGAGGACCTGGTGGCCGTTGCGGCGGGCGTCCGACAGCTTCTCCAGCAGCACCACGCCGGCGCCCTCGGAGAAGCCGGTCCCGTCGGCGGCGGCGGCGAACGCCTTGCAGCGCGCGTCAGCCGCCAGCAGGCGCTGGCGGCTGAACTCGATGAACTCCATCGGACTCGGCATGATCATCGCTCCGCCGGCCACCGCCAGCGCGGACTCCCCCGCGCGCAGCGAGCGCACCGCCAGGTGCAGCGCGACGAGCGACGAGGAACACGCCGTGTCGATGGTGACCGCGGGCCCTTCCAGTCCGAAGGTGTACGACACCCGGCCGGACACGACGCTGTTGGCCGAGCCGGTCATGGTGTAGCCCTCAAGGCCGTCGGGGATGCGCTCGACGTCGGCGCCGTACCCGGTGTAGGAGGCGCCGACGAAGACGCCCGTACGGCTGCCGCGCAGCGCGAACGGGTCGATGCCGGCCTGCTCGAACGCCTCGTAGGAGGATTCCAGGATCATGCGCTGCTGCGGGTCCATGGCCAGCGCCTCGCGCGGCGAGATCCCGAACAGGCCGGCGTCGAAGTCGGCCGCGCCGCCGACGAAGCCGCCCTCGCAGGACAGCTCCTTGCCCTCCGGGTCGGTCAGGCTGATGCCCTCCAGGTCCCACCCGCGGTCGTCGGGGAACCCGGAGATGCCGTCCCTGCCGCCGGCGACCAGCTCCCACAGCTGCTCGGGGCTGTTCACCCCGCCCGGGTAGCGGCAGGCCATGCCGATGACGGCGACCGGCTCGTGGTCCCGCGCCTCGACCGAGCGCAGGCGGCGCTGGGTCTGGCGCAGGTCGGTCATCACCCTGTTGAGATAGTCGCGGAGCTTCTTCTCGTCGTTCGTCATAAAACGGACTCTCCAGAAACTGGTAGGTGAACCAGGGGGACGGTCTGGCGAGTTGGGTAAGGGAGCAACTGCCGCGGCGGCGGCCGTGCGGCTGCTACGGACTACCCAGCTCTCGGTCGATCAGGTCGAACATCTCGTCGTTGCTGACATCGGCGAACTCCGCGTCCTCGGCGTCCGGTTCGGACGCGGCCGCGGAGCCGGTCTCGCTCCACTTCCACAGCAGCTTCTCCAGGCGCCCGGCGAGCTTGGCGCGGGCCGCCTCGCCGGCGGGCGGGGCCTGTGCCAGTACCTCCTCCAGGCGGCGCAGTTCGGCGAGTCCGGGCAGCGAGCCCTCGTCGTCGCCCAGGCCCATCTCCTCCCACAGGTGCCGGGCGACGTCCTGGGGGGTGGGGAAGTCGAAGACCAGCGTGGAGGGCAGGCTGAGTCCGGTGCCGGCGCCGATGCGGTTGCGCAGTTCGACGGCCATCAGGGAGTCGAAGCCCAGCTCCCGGAACGGCCGGTGGGGGTCGATGGCGTCCTGCGCGTTCTCCTCCAGCGTCACGTGGCCCATGACGACTCCGGCGTGGGAGCGCACCAGTTGCAGGAGTTCGTGCTCCTGCTCGGCCTGGGAGAGCCCGGCCAGCCGGGTGCGCAGGCCGTCGGCGGCCTCGCCGCCGGCCGCCGGGTCGTCCGTACCGGTGTCGGCGGTGGCGGCGAGCGCCTTGACGGCGGCGGGGATCTCGGCGAACAGGGCGGTGGGGCGCTTGGCGTGGAAGCCGGGCGCGAACCGCTCCCAGCGCAGGTCGATGAGGGCGGCGGTGGCCTCGTCGCGGTCGAGTACGTGCTGGAGGGCGGCGGCGGCCGGCTCCGGCCCGATCTCGTGGATGCCCTCCAGGCGGCCGCGGGCGCCGACGTCGCCGGCGGCCATGCCGGTGCCCGCCCAGGTGCCCCAGGCGATGGAGGTTCCGGGCAGTCCCTCGGCGCGGCGGCGTTCGGCCAGCGCGTCGAGGAACGCGTTGCCCGGCGCGTAGTTGCCGAGCGCGGGCAGGCCGAAGGTGGCGCCGAAGGAGGAGCACAGGACGAAGGCGGACAGGTCCTTGTCCCGGGTCAGCTCGTCCAGGTGGACCGCGCCCCAGACCTTGACCCGCAGCACCCGGTCCATCTGCTCGGGGGTGAGCGAGTCGATGACGCCGTCGTCCAGGACCGCCGCGGAGTGGATCACGGCGGTCAGCGGGTACTCGGCCGGGATGCCGTCGATCACCTCGGCGACGGCGTCGCGGTCGGAGACGTCGCAGGCCACCAGGGAGACGCGCGCGCCGAGGCCGGTCAGCTCGGCGGCGAGGTCGGCGGCGCCGGGCGCGTCGGGTCCGCCGCGGCTGACGAGCACCAGGTGCTCGGCGCCGGCGCGGGCCAGCCAGCGGGCCAGGTGGCCGCCGATGCCGCCGGTGCCGCCGGTGATCAGCACGCTGCCCTGCGGCTTCCACTCCCGTACGACCGGGGTGTCGGCGGCCGGGGCGTGCGCCAGGCGGCGCACGTGCGCGCCGGTGCCCGGGCGGATGGCGTGGTGGTCCTCCTCGGCGGGCCCGGCCAGGGCCGCGCCGAGGGCCGCGGTGGTCTCCTCGTCCACGGTGGCCGGCAGGTCGACCAGGCCGCCCCACAGCAGCGGGTGCTCGACGGCGACCACCCGGCCGAAGCCGTGGACGTGCGCCTGGACCGGGCTGAGCAGCGGGTCGGAGGCGTCCACGGACACCGCGCCGCGGGTGGCGCACCACAGCCGGGCGCCCAGGCCCACGGCCTCGGCGGTCTCGACCAGCGCCTGGGCGAGAGCGACCGTGCCGGCCAGGCCGGCGGGCAGGGCGGGCAGGGTCGGGTGGGGGGTCTCGTCCAGGGCGAGCAGGGACAGCACGCCGCCGGGGGCGATGCCGTCGCCGGAGCCGGTGAAGGACTCGCGCAGCAGGTCGGCGAGTTCGCCGCGGCCGGCCTCGGCGGGGTCCACGACCAGCTGGTCGACCACCGCGCCGGCCCCCCGCAGGGCGTGCGCGGAGCCGAGGACCCACGGGTCGTCGGCGTACCGCCGCGGGACGACCAGCAGCCACCGGCCGCGCAGGGCCGCGGCCGCGGGCGAGGCGACGGGCCGCCACACCACCCGGTAGCGCCAGCCGTCGGCCCTCGACTGCTCGTGGCGGCGCCTGCGCCACGCCGACAGGGCGGGCAGCACGGCGCTGAGCGGCTGGTCGGCGGCGACCTCCAGCTCGGCCGCGACCCCGTCCAGGTCGCCGCGGTCCACGGCCTCCCAGAACCCGGCCTCGACCGGGTCGGCGGCCGGCCCGGCGTCCTCGGCGGCGGGCTCGGCGAGGTCGTCCAGCCAGTAGCGCTGCCGCTGGAAGGCGTACGTGGGCAGGTCGACGCGGCGGGCGCCGGTGCCCGCGTACACCGCGTGCCAGTCGATGCCGGGCAGGCCGCGCACCCAGCCTGAAGCGAGCGAGGTCAGGAACCGGTCGGGGCCGCCCTCGTCGCGGCGCAGCGTGGCGAGCGCGACGGCCGGGGCGCCGGCGTCCTCGAACGTCTCGGCCAGGCCCACCGTGAGGACGGGGTGCGCGCTGGACTCGACGAAGAAGCGGTACCCGTCGCGCAGCAGGGCGCGCACGGCGTCGTCGAACCGGACGGTCTGGCGCAGGTTGGTGACCCAGTACTCGGCGTCCAGGCCGGCGGTGTCGGCCACCTGGCCGGTGACGGTGGAGTAGAAGGGGGTGCGCGAGGAGCGGGGCTCGATGCCCTGGAGGGCGTCGAGCACCTGGTCGCGGATGGCCTCGACCTGCGCGGAGTGGGAGGCGTAGTCCACGGCGATGCGCTTGGCGCGCACCCCGTCGGCCTCGCAGGCGGCCAGCAGTTCCTCCAGCGCCGCCGGCTCGCCGGCCACCACGGTGGACCGGGGGCCGTTGACCGAGGCGACCGAGATCCGCTCGTCCCAGCGCGCCAGCCGCTCGCGTACGGCGTCGGCGGGCAGGGGCACGGACACCATGCCGCCGCGGCCCGACAGGCCCTCCGCGATCGCCTTCGCCCGCAGCGCGACCACCTTGGCCGCGTCCTGGAGCGACAGCGCTCCGGCGACCGCGGCGGCGGCGATCTCGCCCTGGCTGTGGCCGACGACGGCCGCGGGCTCCACGCCCGCCGCCCGCCACACCGCGGCCAGCGACACCATGACGGCCCACAGCGCGGACTGCACCACCACCACGTCGTCCAGCGACGGCGCGCCGTCCGCGCCGCGCACCACGTCGGTCACCGACCAGCCCACGTGCGGCCGCAGGGCCTCGTCGCACTCCGCCAGCCGCGCGGCGAACACCGGCGAGGACTGAAGCAGCCCGGCGGCCATGCCCCGCCACTGCGAGCCCTGGCCGGGGAAGACGAAGACGACCTTGCCGGAGTCCTCGGCCACGCCGGTGACCACGCCCGGCGCGGGCCGGCCCTCGGCGAGGGCGGCCAGGGCCTTGCGGGCGGTGTCGCGGTCGGCGGCGAGCACCGCGCCCCGGTGCTCCAGGGCGGACCGGGTGGTGGCCAGGGAGAAGCCCACGTCGGCCTGGGTCAGTTCGGGCCGTTCGCCGGTGAACGCGGCCAGCCGCTGGGCCTGCGCCCGCAGGGCCGCCTCGGACCGGCCCGACACCGTCCACGGCACCACGGCCGCGGTCAGCCCCGAGGGCTCCTGGTCACCGTGTTCGTCCACCGCGTCCGGCTCCGGTCCCGCCTCCTCGACGATCACATGCGCGTTGGTGCCGCTGATGCCGAACGCCGAGACGCCGGCCCGCCGCGGCCGGCCGTCCGCCGGCCAGGCGACGGGTTCGGTCAGCAGCCTGACGGCCCCGGAGGACCAGTCGACGTGCGGGGTGGGCGCGTCGACGTGCAGGGTTTTGGGCAGGGAGCCGTTGCGCAGGGCCTGCACCATCTTGATGACGCCGCCCACGCCCGCGGCCGGGCCGGAGTGGCCGATGTTGGACTTCAGGGACCCCAGCCACAGCGGCCGGCCGGCGGGCCGCTCCTTGCCGTACGCGGCGAACAGGGCCTGCGCCTCGATGGGGTCGCCCAGCGTGGTGCCGGTGCCGTGCGCCTCGACCGCGTCCACGTCGGCGGGCGTCAGCCGGGCGTTGGCCAGGGCGGCGTTGATGACCCGCTCCTGCGCCTTGTCGTTGGGCGCGGACAGGCCGTTGCTCGCACCGTCCTGGTTCAGGGCCGTGCCGCGGATGACGGCGAGCACCGGGTGGCCGTTGCGGCGGGCGTCCGACAGGCGCTCGACCAGCAGCATGCCGGCGCCCTCGGCCCAGTTGGTGCCGTCGGCGGCGGCGGCGAACGCCTTGATGCGCCCGTCGCGGGCCAGGCCCCGCTGGCGGCTGAACTCGGTGAACGCCTCGGCGGTCGGCATGACGGCCACACCGCCGGCCAGCGCCATGGCGCACTCGCCGGAGCGCAGCGCCTGGACGGCCAGGTGCAGGGCCACCAGCGAGGAGGAGCAGGCGGTCTCGACGCTGACGGCCGGGCCCTCCAGGCCGAGGGTGTAGGCGATGCGGCCGGAGGCGACGCTGGAGAGGGTGCCGGTGATCACGAAGCCCTCGACGGAGTCGGGGGTCTTCTGCAGCCGGGAGACGTACTCGGTGTGCACGATGCCGGTGAACACGCCGATGTCGGCGCCCTTCAGGGCCCGCGGGTCCAGGCCGCCGCGCTCGAACGCCTCCCAGGCGGTCTCCAGCAGCAGCCGTTGCTGGGGGTCCATGCCCAGGGCCTCGCGCGGGGTGATGCCGAAGAACGCGGGGTCGAACTCGGCGGCGTTGTGCAGGAAGCCGCCGTTGCGCACGTAGCTGGTGCCCTTGCGCTCCGGGTCCGGGTCGTACAGCGCCGCCAGGTCCCAGCCGCGGTCGCCGGGGAAGTCGCTGATCGCGTCCCGGCCCTCGTCCACCAGCCGCCACAGGTCCTCGGGGGACTCCACGCCGCCCGGGTAGCGGCAGGCCATGCCGACGATCGCGATCGGCTCGTGGGCGGCGGCCTCGGTCTCGCGCAGCCGCTGGCGGGTCTGGCTGAGATCGGCGGTGACCCGTTTGAGGTAGTCGCGGAGTTTCTCTTCGGTGCTGCTGGCCATGTGCCCCATCGCTCCTTCGAAGGCCCGTGGAAGTTCTGTGGTGTGCCCCGGGGTGCCGGGGCGGTGTCCGCACGCCTCGCGCGGCGGCGCCCGCGTCAGGGGGCGCCCAGTTCCCTGTCGATCAGTGCGAACATCTCGTCGTCGGACGCGGAGTCGAGCGCGTCCCTGGCGATGACGCCCTCCGTACCGCCCGCGTCACCGCTCCACTTCCACAGCAGTGCCTCCAGTCGCTTGGTGATCTTGTCGCGTGTCTCGTCGTCGGGGGCCAGGACGGCCAGGTTGGCCTCCAGTTGCTCCAGCTCGCCGAAGACGGGCAGGTCCGCGCCGTCCTGGCCGGGCTGGATCTCGTCCAGCAGGAAGCGCACCAGGGCCGTCGGCGTGGGGTAGGTGAACACGAGCGTGGCCGGCAGCTGGAGGCCGGTCGCCGCGCGCAGCCGGTTGCGCAGTTCGACGGCGGTGAGCGAGTCGAAGCCGAGGTCCTTGAACGCCCGGTCGGCGGCCACGTCGTCGGCGGTGGCGTGCCGCAGCACGGCGGCCACCTCCGAGCGCAGCAGCTCCAGCAGGATCCGCTCCTGGTCGCCGCGCTCCTGGCCGGCCAGGCGGCGGACCAGCTCGGTGGTGGCCGGCTGGTCGGCCCCGCCGGCGGCGGCGCGCCGCGCCGGGGCCCGTACGAGGTCCCGCAGCGCGCCGGGCAGGGCGCCCGCGGCGGCCGCGGCGGCCAGCGCCGGGAGGTCCAGGCGTACGGGCACGGCGACCGGGTCGCCGCCGCGCAGGGCCGCGTCGAACAGCGCGAGCCCCTCCGCGTGCGCCAGGGGCAGCACGCCGGTGCCCTGCGCGGGAGCGCCCTGCGCGGTGTCCCACGGTCCCCAGGCCAGGGACACGGCGGGCAGGCCGGCCGCGCGGCGGGCCGCGGCGAGGGCGTCGACGAAGGCGCCGGCCGCGGCGAGGTTGCCCTGGCCGGCGTTGCCGAGCGTGCCGGCCGCCGAGGAGAACAGGACGAACGCGGCGAGGTCCGCCTCGCGGGTCAGCTCGTGCAGGGCCACGGCCGTGTCGGCCTTGGCCCGCAGCACGCCGGTGACCTGCTCGGGCGTCAGGGAGCCGAGCAGCCCGTCGTCCACCGTGCCGGCCGCGTGCACCACGGCGCCCAGCGGGTGCCCGGCGGGGATGCCGGCCAGCAGCGCGGCCAGCGCGTCGCGGTCGGCCGCGTCGCAGGCGGCGACGGTCACCGACGCGCCGGCGGCGGTCAGGTCGGCGGCCAGGTCGGCGGCGCCGGGGGCCTGCTCGCCGCGGCGGCCGGCCAGCAGCAGGTGCCGTACGCCGTGTTCGGCGACCAGGTGCCGGGCGACCAGGGAGCCGAGGGCGCCGGTGCCGCCGGTGACCAGCACCGTGCGGTCGGGGTCCCAGGGCGCCGCCGCGCCGGCCGGGGCCGCGGCGGTACGGGCCAGGCGGGGCACCAGGGCGGCGCCCTCGCGCAGGGCGACCTGCGGCTCGCCGGCGGCGAGCGCGGCGGCGACGGCTCCGGGGAGCGCGGCGCGGGACTCCTCGCGGCCGTCGGTGTCCACCAGCAGGAACCGGCCGGGGCTCTCGGCCTGCGCGGCCCGCACCAGTCCCCACAGGGGCGCGTGGGCCAGGTCGGTGACGTCCTCGCCGTCGCGGGCGGCGACCGCGCCGCGGGTGACCACCACCAGCGGCCCGGTGGGCTCGCCGGTCTGCCGGTCGCGCAGCAGGGGCAGGGCGCCGAGCACCGCCGCGCGGACCCGGTCGGCCAGGCCGGTGCCCGCGTCGACGGCGGGGCCGTAGGACACCAGGACCGGTCCGGGCTGTCCCGGCCCGGCCGGGGCCAGGTCGAGCGCGGCGGCGAGCTTGAGGTCGTCGGGGTCCAGCACGCTCCAGTCGCTGGTGTCCGCGGGGCCCGCGGGCAGCGGCAGCGGGGTCCAGGCCAGGCGGAACAGGGCGTCCCGGGCGGTGTCCCCGGCGGCGCGCACCTGCTGGGCCGTCAGGGGCCGGTGGGTGACGGACGCCAGCGAGGCGACGGGGGCGCCGGAGGGGTCCCAGGCGGTGACCGCCACGGCGTCCTCGCCGGCCGGGCGCAGCCGCACCCGCAGGCCGGTGGCGCCGACGGCGTGCAGCGCCGCTCCGGCCACGGTGCCCGGGAGCCACACCCTGCCGTCGCCGAGCCGGTCCAGCAGGGCCGGGTGGAGGGCGGCGTCGAGCAGGGCCGGGTGCAGGCCGAACCGGCCGGCGTCGGCGGCCTGCTCGTCGTCCAGCGCGACCTCCGCGTACGTCTCCTCGCCGGCCCGCCACGCGGCGCGCAGGCCCTGGTAGGCGGGCCCGTAGCCGTGGCCGGCCGCGGCGGCCCGCTCGTAGAAGCCGTCCACGGCGACCGGCTGGGCGCCCGCGGGCGGCCAGGCGGCGGGCGGCGCCTCGGGCCCGTCCGCGGCGGGGGCGAGGACGCCGGAGGCGTGCAGGGTCCAGGGCGCGTCGGCGGCGTCCTGCGGCCGGGCGTGGACGCGCAGGCTCCGGCGGCCGTCCTCGCCGGGCGCGCCGACGGACACCTGGACGAGCGCGGCGGACCGCTCGGGCAGCGCCAGCGGCGCGGTCACGGTCAGCTCGGCCACCTGCCCGCCGCCCGCCTCGCGGGCGGCGGCCCAGGCCAGTTCGGCCCAGGTCGTCGCGTCGGCCAGGACGGTTCCCCAGGCGGCGTGGTCGGCCAGCCACGGCTGGGCGGCGGGGGCCAGACGGCCGGTCAGCAGCAGGCCACCGTCGGCGGCCACCTCGACGGCCGCGCCCAGCAGCGGGTGGCCGGTGGCGCCGAGGCCGAGCTGCGCGGGGTCGGCCGCGGCGGCGGCGCCGGCCTCCAGCCAGTAGCGCTCGCGCTGGAAGGCGTACGTGGGCAGGTCCACGCGCCGGGCGCCGGTGCCGGCGAGCACCTGCTCCCAGCCGACCGGCAGACCGCGTACGTAGCCTTCGGCCAGCGAGGCCAGGAACCGCTCCGGGCCGCCCTCCTCGCGGCGCAGGGTGCCCAGCGCCACGGCGTCGCTGCCGGCGGCCTCGAACGTCTCGGCCAGGCCGACCGTGAGGACGGGGTGCGCGCTGGACTCGACGAAGAAGCCGAACCCGTCGTCCAGCAGGGCCCGTACGGTCTCGTGGAACCGCACCTCCTGCCGCAGGTTGGTGTACCAGTACTCGGCGTCCAGGCCGGAGGTGTCCAGGACGCCGCCGGTCACGGTCGAGTAGAAGGGGATGTCGCCCGCGCGCGGCTGGATGCCCTGGAGGGCGCCGAGCACCTGCTCGCGGATGGCCTCGACCTGCGCGGAGTGGGAGGCGTAGTCCACGGCGATGCGCTTGGCGCGCACCCCGTCGGCCTCGCAGGCGGCCAGCAGCTCGTCCAGCGCCGCCACCTCGCCGGCCACCACGGTCGAGGACGAGCCGTTGACCGAGGCCACGGAGATCCGCTCGTCCCACGGGGCCAGCCGCTCGCGTACGGCGTCGGCGGGCAGGGGCACGGACACCATGCCGCCGCGGCCCGACAGGCCCTCCGCGATGGCCTTCGCCCGCAGGGCCACCACCTTGGCCGCGTCCTGGAGCGACAGGGCTCCGGCGACCGCGGCGGCGGCGATCTCGCCCTGGCTGTGGCCGACGACGGCCGCGGGCTCCACGCCCGCCGCCCGCCACACCGCGGCCAGGGAGACCATGACGGCCCACAGCGAGGACTGCACGGCGACGACGTCCTCCAGCCACGACCCGTCGTCGTCGCCGCGCACCACGTCCAGCACCGACCAGTCCACGTACGGGCGCAGGGCCGCGTCGCACTCGGCCAGCCGCGCGGCGAACACCGGAGAGGCCTGAAGCAGCCCGGCGGCCATGCCCCGCCACTGCGAGCCCTGGCCGGGGAAGACGAAGACGACCTGACCGGTCAGGCCGGTGCCGGCGTCGTCGACGGCCGCCACGCCGCGCAGCACGCCCGCCGCGGACTCGCCCGCGGCCAGCGCGGCCAGGCCCGCCAGGGCGCCCTCCCGGTCGGCCGCCAGGACCACGCCGCGGTGTTCGAGCGCGGCGCGCGTGGTGGCCAGCGAGTAGCCCACGTCCGGCAGCGCCAGGTCCGTGACGCCGCCGGCGAAGGCCGCCAGCCGCTGCCCCTGCGCGCGCAGGGCCGCCTCGGACCGGCCCGACACCACCCAGGGCACCACGGCCCCGGTCAGGCCGGTGGCCGGAGCCTGGCCGGCCTCGGCGGGCGCCTCGGCCTCGGCCTCCGGCTCGGCTGGTGCCTCTTCCAGGATCACGTGCGTGTTGGTGCCGCTGATGCCGAACGCCGAGACGCCGGCCCGGCGCGCCCGGTCCCCGCCCGGCCACTCCACCGGCTCGGTCAGCAGCCGCACCGCGCCCGAGGACCAGTCCACGTGCGGGGTCGGCTCGTCCACGTGCAGGGTGCGCGGCAGCAGGCCGTTGCGCATGGCCTGCACCATCTTGATGATGCCGGCCACGCCCGCGGCGGCGGAGGTGTGGCCCATGTTGGACTTCACCGAGCCCAGCCACAGCGGCCGGTCGGCGGGGCGGCGCTGCCCGTAGACGGCCAGCAGCGCGTGCGCCTCGATGGGGTCGCCGAGGTTGGTGCCCGTGCCGTGCGCCTCGACCACGTCGATCTGGTCGGCCGAGACCTTCGCGCTGCGCAGGGCGGCGCGGATGACCCGCTCCTGCGAGGGGCCGTTGGGGGCGGTCAGGCCGTTGCTGGCGCCGTCCTGGTTGACGGCCGAGCCGCGGACGACCGCGAGGACCCGGTGCCCGTTGCGGTGGGCGTCGGACAGCTTCTCCAGCAGCACCAGGCCCATGCCCTCGGCCGGGCCGAACCCGTCGGCGGAGGCGGCGAAGGCCCGGCACCGGCCGTCCGGGGACAGCGCGCGCTGGCGGCTCATCTCCGGGTAGCCGATGTCGGTGGACATCACGGTCACGCCGCCGGCCACGGCCAGGGTGCACTCCCCCGCGCGCAGCGCCTGCGCGGCCAGGTGCACGGCCACCAGCGACGACGAGCACGCCGCGTCGACGGTGACCGCGGGGCCCTCCAGACCGAAGGTGTAGGAGATGCGCCCGGACATGACGCTGGCGAAGTTGCCGGTGCCGTAGTAGCCCTCGATGTTCTCGGGGATGCGCGGCAGCTCCCAGCCGTAGTCCATGGAGCTGAAGCCCACGAACGTGCCGGTCGGGCTGCCCTTGAGGGACTTCGGGTCGAGCCCGGCCCGCTCGAACAGCTCCCACGCGCCCTCCAGCAGCAGCCGCTGCTGGGGGTCCATGGCCAGCGCCTCGCGGGGCGAGATGCCGAAGAAGCCCGCGTCGAACCGGGTGGCGTCCTTGAGGAACGCCCCGCCGCGCACGTAGCTCCTGCCCGGCCGGGTGGGGTCGGGGTCGTAGCGGCCCTCGTTGTCCCAGCCCCGGTCGGTGGGGAACTCCCCGACCGCGTCCCGGGATTCGGCCACCAGGTCCCACAGGTCCTCGGGGGACTCCACGCCGCCCGGGTAGCGGCAGGCCATGCCGGCGATCGCGATCGGCTCGGTGGCCGCCGCCTCGACCTCGCGCAGCCGGCGCTGCGCCTGGCGCAGGTCACCCGTGGCCCTCTTGAGGTACGCGAGCAGTTTCTCTTCGTTCTCCGCCATTGCCTCTAATTCCCCAGTCGCGCGTCGAGACCGTCCTGTGGCCAGGTCACGGGTCAGGAGTCTCCGAATTCCCGGTCGAGCATTTCGAACATTTCCTCCGCCGACGCCGATTCGAGGTCGTCCTCGCTCTCGGCGGCGTCCCGCGCCGTTCCCCGGGCCTCGTCGCGGCCGTCCCGGAGCTTCCACACCAGGGCCTCCAGGCGCTCCACGACCTTCGCCGTGCTCTCGCCGTCGCCCAGCAGCCCGTCGAGCGAGCTCTCCAGCGCGTCCAGCTCGCCGAGCACCGCCTCGGACGCTCCCGCCGCCTCCGGCACGATCTGGCCGCGTACGTACGTGGCCAGCGCCGCGGGCGTCGGGTGGTCGAACACCAGGCTGGCCGGGAGCTTCAGCCCGGTCGCCGCGTTCAGCCGGTTGCGCAGCTCCACCGACGTCAGCGAGTCGAAGCCCAGCTCCTTGAACGCCAGGCCCGCCTGGATGCCGTCGGAGGAGGCGTGCTGCAGCACGGCCGCCACCTCGGTGCGCACCAGCTCCAGCACCACCTTGAGCTGTTCGTGCTCCGGCAGCCCGGCCAGCCGTCCGGCGAACGCCGCCCCGGCCGCGGCCTCCTCCGCCTCCGCACCCGCCTGGCTCGCCTGGAGCGCCGTGCGCACCTCGGGCAGTTCGGCGATCAGCGGGCTGGGCCGCAGCGCGGTGAAGCCGAGCACGAACCGTTCCCACTCGACGTCGGCCACGGCCACGAACGCCTCGTCGTGCTCCACGGACTGCACCATGGTGGCGATCGCCAGCTCCGGCGCCATCTCCACCATGCCGCGCCGGCCCATGTACTCGGCGGCCCCGTCGAGCGCCATCATGCCGCCGCCGCCCCAGGCGCCCCACGCGATGGACGTCGCGGTGCGCCCGCGGGCCCGCCGCTGTTGCGCGAACGCGTCGAGGAACGCGTTGCCCGCCGCGTACACGGCCTGGCCGCCGCTGCCCCACACGGCCGCGTTGGACGAGAAGAGCACGAAGGCGTCCAGCGGCGTGTCGCCGAGCACGTCGTCCAGGTGCGCCGCGCCCGCGACCTTCCCGGAGGTGATGTCCGCGAAGTCCGCCAGCGTGGTGTCCGTGACCGGCACATACGTCTGGGCGACGCCCGCGGTGTGGATCACGGCGGTGAGCGGGTGCTCCTCGGGAACCGCGGCGGCCACGGCCGCCACCGACGCGCGGTCGGCCATGTCGCAGGCCGCGACGGTCACCTGGGCGCCCAGCTCGGTCAGCTCGGCGCTCAGCTCCGCGGCGCCGGGCGCGTCGGGGCCGCGCCGGCTGGTCAGCAGCAGGTGCCGCGCGCCGTTCCGCGCGAACCACCGGGCCACGTGGGCGCCGATGCCGCCCGTGCCGCCGGTGACCAGCACCGTGCCGGCCGGGTTCCACTCGCGCACCGCCGGCTCGCCGTCCAGCGGGGCCCGTACCAGCCTGCGCGCGTACGTACCGGAGGCGCGCACCGCGATCTGGTCCTCGTCGCGGCCGTCGCCGAGACCGGACAGCGCGGCGGCCACGCGGGCGACCGCGTCGTCGTCCACCGCCTCGGGCAGGTCCAGCAGGCCGCCCCACCGCCCCGGCTGCTCCAGGGCGACCACCCGGCCCAGGCCCCACGCCTGCGCCTGCTCCGGGCTGACCCGCGGGTCGTCCGGCTGGCCGGCCAGTACGCCGCCCCGGGTCGCCACCCACAGCGGGCCCGCCGCCTCGACGTCCGCCAGGGCCTGCGTGAGGGCCAGCGTGGCGGCCGCGCCGACGGGCACGGCGGAGTGGTCGGGGTGCGGGCTCTCGTCCAGCGCGAGCAGCGACAGCACGCCGCCGCCCGGCTGGGCGCCGTCGCCGACCGCGCCCGGCAGCTCCTCCCGCAGCAGGTCGGCCAGGGCGGCCCGGTCGGTGCCGGCCGGGTCCACGGCCACCCGCCGCACCTCGGCGCCGTGCTCGGCCAGGGCGCGCTCGGCGCCGTCGGCCCACGGGTCGCCGGCCAGGCCCGCCGGGACCAGCAGCAGCCAGCGGCCCGAGAGGGACACGGCGGGCGGCGGGGTGACGGGCCGCCAGACGACGCGGTAGCGCCACCGGTCGGCCTTCGACTGGTCGCGGCGGCGCTTGCGCCACGAGGACAGGGCGGGCAGCACCGCGCTGAGCGGGTCGGCGTCGACCTCCAGCTCGGCCGCGACCGCGTCCAGCTCGCCGCGCTCGACCTTGCTCCAGAACTCGGCCTCGACCGCGTCCACGGCACCGGCGACGGCGTCGATGTCCGCGGAGACCGCGAGGTCGTCCAGCCAGTAGCGCTGGCGCTGGAAGGCGTACGTCGGCAACTCGGCCGACTCCGCGCTCGTACCGGCGAACAGGCCCTTCCAGTCCACTCCCGGCAGACCCCGCACCCAGCCCTCGGCCAACGAGGCCAGGAACCGGGCCGGACCACCCTCGTCACGGCGCAGCGACCCCACCGCCACCGCCTCGGTCTCCGCATCCTCCGCCGTCGCCAGCACACCCGTCGCCAGCACCGGATGCGCACTCGACTCGATGAAGAACCGGAACCCGTCGGCGAGAAGAGCCCGCACGGTCCCCTCGAAGTCCACCGGCTGCCGCGCGTTGTCGAACCAGTACTCCGCCGTCAACTCCTGCGTGTCCTTCTGAGACGCGGTGACCGTCGAATAGAACGGCACACTGCCCTTCACCGGAGTGATGTCCGCGAACAGCTCCAGGATCTCCCCGCGCAGCGGGTCCACCTGCGCGCAGTGCGACGCCACCGTGGAACCGACAACCCGCGCCCGGATCTCCGCCGCCTGGCACTCCGCGACGAACTCCTCCAACGCCGGAACATCACCCGCCACCGTCACCAGGCCCGGACCGTTACGCCCGGCGATCGCCAGCCGGCCCTCCCACCGCGACAACCGCTCCTCCACCACACCAGCCGACAACGCGACGGAGGCCACCGCACCATTGCCCACCAGCTCACGGGCGAACAGCGCACTACGCAACACGATCAGCTTCGCCGCGTCCTCCAGCGACAGCGCCCCGGCCACGCACGCGGCCGCGATCTCACCCTGACTGTGACCCACCACGGCAGCCGGCTGCACACCCGCCGCCTGCCACACCGCGGCCAGCGACACGTTCACCGCGAACAGCACCGGCTGCAAGATCTCGATCCGCTCCGGCGACGGAGCGCCCGGCACCTGCCGCAGCACATCCACCACCGACCAGTCCACCAACCGGCCCACCGCCGCATCCACCTCGGCCAGACGCGCCGCGAACACCGGCGAAGAGTCCAGCAGCTCAGCGGCCATACCCCGCCACTGCGAACCCTGGCCCGGGAAGACGAACACCACCCGGCCCCGCACATCCGCCGCACCCGACACCACACCCGCCGCCGGCACACCCTCCGCCAACGCCGACAGACCCGCCACACCCGCCTCACGACCCGCCGCCAGCACCACCGCACGGTGCTCCAACACCGCACGCGACGCCACCAGGGAGTACCCGAGGTCGGCCGCCGTCGGCTCGGCGCGCTCCGCGGCGAACGCGGCCAGCCTCTGGCCCTGCGCCCGCAGCGCCGCCTCCGACCTGCCGGACACCACCCACGGCACCGTCTCGCCGACGAGGCCGGGGCCCTCGGGCGCGGCCGCGGGCTGCTCGGTCCGGTCCTCCCGGTCCTCGGCGGGCGGCGCGGGCGGTTCTTCCAGGATGACGTGCGCGTTCGTACCGCTGATACCGAAGGAGGACACCGCGGCGCGGCGCGGCCGGCCGTCCGGGTCCCACGCCACCGGCTCGGTCAGCAGCTTCACGGTGCCCGGCGACCAGTCGACCTCGGGCGAGGGCTCGTCGGCGTGCAGGGTGCTGGGCAGCAGCCCGTGCCGCAGCGCCATCACCATCTTGATCAGGCCCGCGGCGCCCGCGGCGGCCTGGGTGTGGCCGATGTTCGACTTGATGGAGCCGAGCCACAGCGGGTTGTCGGCGGAGCGGCCCCGTCCGTAGGTGGCCAGCAGCGCCTGGGCCTCGATCGGGTCGCCGAGGTTGGTGCCGGTGCCGTGCGCCTCGACCGCGTCGACCTGGTCGGGCGCCAGGCCCGCGTTGGCCAGCGCGGCGCGGATGACGCGCTGCTGGGACGGGCCGTTGGGGGCGGTGAGGCCGTTGCTGGCGCCGTCCTGGTTGGTGGCGCTGCCGCGGATCACCGCGAGCACCTGGTGCCCGTTGCGCCGCGCGTCGGACAGCCGCTCCACCAGGAGTGTGCCGACGCCCTCGGAGAAGCCGGTGCCGTCGGCGGCCGCGGAGAACGCCTTGCAGCGGCCGTCGGGCGACAGCACCCGCTGCCGGCTGAACTCCACGAAGCCGAACGGGCTCGGCATGACCGTGACGCCGCCGACCAGGGCCAGCGTGCACTCGCCCGAGCGCAGCGCCTGGGCGGCCAGGTGCAGGGCGACCAGCGACGACGAGCAGGCCGTGTCGACGGTGATCGCCGGCCCTTCGAGGCCGAAGACGTACGACACGCGGCCGGATATGACGCTCAGCACGTTGCCCGTGACCGAGTAGCCCTCCACGCTCTGCTGGAGCTTGGGGTCCTGGCCGTAGCCGGTGGAGACGGCGCCGATGAACACGCCGGTCTGGCTGCCGCGCAGGGTCGCCACGTCGATGCCCGCGCGCTCGAAGACCTCCCAGGAGGATTCGAGGATCACGCGCTGCTGCGGGTCCATGCCCAGCGCCTCGCGCGGCGAGATGCCGAACAGGCTGGAGTCGAAGCGGGTGGCGTCCCGCAGGAACCCGCCCTCGCGGGCGTAGCTCTTGCCGGAGCGCTCCGGGTCCGGGTCGTACAGCCGCTCCAGGTCCCAGCCGCGGTCGGTGGGGAAGCCGCCGACGGCGTCCCGGCCCGCGGCCACCAGGTCCCACAGCTGTTCCGGCGAGTCGGCGTCGCCCGGGAAGCGGCAGGCCATGGCCACGATCACTACGGGGTCGTCGTCGGCCGCGGCCGTGACCGGCACCGGCACGCCCGGCGCGGTCCCGGTGTCGCCGCCGAGGACCAGTTCCGTCAGCAGGTGGGCGGCGAGTGCCTTCGGGGTGGGGTGGTCGAAGATCAGGGTGGCGGGCAGCCGCAGGCCGGTGGCCGCGTTCAGGCGGTTGCGCAGCTCCACGGCCGTCAGCGAGTCGAAGCCCAGCTCCTTGAAGGCGCGCTCCGGCTCCACCGACGCGGCCGAGCCGTGTCCCAGCACCGTGGCCACGTGGGTGCGCACCACGTCCAGCAGCGCGTCCGCGCGCTCGCCCTCCGGCAGCGCCGAGAGCCGCTGGGCCAGGGCCGAACCGCCCGCGCCCGCCGCGGCCTGGGCGGCCTGGGCGCGGCGCACCGGCCGGGCGCCGGCCAGGCCGCGCGCCAGGGCCTGGACGACCTCGCCGCCGTTCGCGGCCCAGGCGGCCACGTCGATGCGGGAGGTGACCACCAGCGGCTCGTCCACGGACCGGCCGGCGTCGAACAGCGCCAGGCCCTCCTCGGAGGACATCGGCACGATTCCGGAGCGGGTCATGCGGGCGAGGTCCGCCGCGTCGAGCCGGCCGGTGAGGTCGCTGGCCTGCTCCCAGTGGCCCCACGCCAGGGACACGGCCGGCAGGCCCTGGGCCCGGCGGTGGGCGGCCAGCGCGTCCAGGAAGGTGTTGGCGGCCGCGTAGTTGGCCTGCCCAGGGCTGCCGAGCGGGCCGGCGAGCGACGAGTAGAGCACGAAGGCCGCCAGGTCGGCGTCGCGGGTCAGCTCGTGCAGGTTCCACGCCGCATCGGCCTTGGGCCGCAGCACGGCCGCCAGCCGCTCGGGGGTGAGCGAGCCGATGAGCCCGTCGTCCAGCGCGCCGGCCGCGTGTACCACGGCGGTCAGCGGCCGGTCGGCGGGGATGCCGGCCAGGACCGCGGCCAACGCCTCCCGGTCGGCCGCGTCGCAGGCCACCACGTCCACGGACGCGCCGGCCTCGGCCAGTTCGGCGGTCAACTCGGCGGCGCCCGCGGCCTGCGGGCCGCGGCGGCTGGTGAGGACCAGGTTGCGTACGCCGTGCTCGGCCACCAGGTGGCGGGCGAGCAGCCCGCCGAGGGTGCCGGTGCCGCCGGTGACCAGCACGGTGCCCGCCGGGTCCAGCGGGCGCGGCAGGGTCAGCGCCATCTTGCCGATGTGCCTGGCCTGGCTCATGAAGCGCAGCGCCTCCGGCGCCCGCCGCACGTCCCACGCCCGTACCGGCAGCGGTTGGAGCACGCCGCTGTCGAAGAGCCGCACCAGCTCGGTCAGGATCTCGCCGAGCCGGTCCTTGGAGATCTCGGTGAGGGCGTACGGGTGGTAGGTGACGCCGGGGTGGTCGGCGGCGATGACCTCGGGGTCGCGGATGTCGGTCTTGCCCATCTCCAGGAACCGGCCGCCGCGCGGCAGCAGCCGCAGCGACGCGTCCACGAACTCCTTCGCGAGGGAGTCCAGGACCACGTCCACACCACGCCCGCCGGTGACCGCCAGGAACTTCTCCTCGAAGTCCAGCGTCCGCGACGACGCGATGTGCTCCTCGTCGAAGCCCATCGACCGCAGCGTGTCCCACTTGCCCTCACTGGCCGTCGCGAACACCTCCGCACCCCAGTACCGGGCCAGCTGCACCGCCGCCATACCCACACCGCCCGTCGCCGCGTGGATGAGGATCGACTCGCCCTCCGCCAGGTGCGCCAGGTCCTCCAGGCCGAAGTAGGCGGTGAGGAAGACGACGGGGATCGCCGCGGCCTGCTCGTACGTCCAGCCCTCGGGGACGGGCGCGATCAGCCGCCGGTCCACCACGGACACCGGGCCGAAGGACTCGGGCAGCAGGCCCATGACCCGGTCGCCGACCGCGAACCCGGTCACGCCGGGGCCGACCTCGGTGACCACGCCCGCGCCCTCGGTGCCCATGTAGGCGTCGGCGTCGGGGTACATGCCCAGGCCGATGAGTACGTCGCGGAAGTTGACGCCGCCCGCGCGTACGGACACCCGGACCTGCCCCTCGGCCAGCGGCTCAAGGACGTGCGGGGCGGGCAGCAGCGCGATGTTCTCCAGCGTGCCCGCGCCGGTGGTCGCCAGCCGCCAGGCGGGCGCGCCGACCGGGGGCACCAGCGCCCCGCCGCCGTCGGCCGCCCGCGCGAACCGCGGCGCCAGCAGCGCGCCCTCGCGGATCGCGAGCTGCGGCTCCTCGGCCGTCCGGGCCGTGGCG
This sequence comes from Streptomyces sp. B1866, assembly GCF_031932565.1. Classification (NCBI taxonomy): domain Bacteria; kingdom Bacillati; phylum Actinomycetota; class Actinomycetes; order Kitasatosporales; family Streptomycetaceae; genus Streptomyces; species Streptomyces sp. B1866. The sequence goes on along the minus strand of NZ_JAVSCF010000103.1, from coordinate 823 downwards.
ACGGCCGCCGCCAGGGCGTCCCGGGAGGCGTCGTGGCCGTCGAGGTCCACCAGCAGGAAGCGGCCGGGGTTCTCGGCCTGCGCGGTGCGCACCAGGCCCCACAGGCCGGCGTGCGCCAGGTCGGCCACGTCCTCGCCCGTACGAGCGGACACCGCACCCCGCGTCACCACCACCAGCCGCGACGACCCCAGCCGGGACTCCGCCAGCCACCCCTGCACCAGGCCCAGCGCCTCCGCCGTCACCGCGTGCACCGCCGCCACCGGGCCACCCGCCGCCGCGGACGCGAAGGACGCGAACACGAACTCCGGCGCCTGCCCGCTCTGCTCCACCGCCGCCGCCAGCGCGTCGACGGTCGGGTGGCCGTCCCCGAGGGAGGCGAGCGCGCCCAGGTGGTCGGTGCCCAGCACGGCGTACGTGCCGGTACCGTCCGCGGCCGCCGACAGGGCGGTCCAGTCGATACGGAACAGGGCGTCGCGGGTCGGGTCGTTGACCGCCCTCAGCTGCTCCGGCGAGATCGCCCGGAGCGCCAGCGAGCCGATCGAGGCGACCGGCGCGCCGGTGGCGTCGGCGACCGTCACCGACACGGTGTCGTCACCGGCCGGGCTCACCCGCACCCGCAGGCTGGTCGCGCCCACCGCGTGCAGCGCCACCCCGCCCCACGAGAACGGCAGCCGGAGCCGGTCCACGTCGGCGGCGGAGGCGCCGCCGAGCAGCACCACCGGGTGCAGCGCGGCGTCCAGCAGCGCCGGGTGGACGCCGAACCTCGCCGCGTCCTGCGCGTGCTCCTCGGACAGCGCGATGTCGGCGTACACGTCCTCGCCCG
>NZ_JAVSCF010000102.1:0-20782 GCF_031932565.1 Streptomyces sp. B1866 | reverse complement strand
GCCCGGGCCCGGTCCGCGCCCGGCCGCCCGCGGCTCGCGGGGCGGCCGGGGCGCGGGCGGCCCGTGCGGCGCCCTCGCCCCGGCCGACCGCATCGGCGAAGATCAAGGCGTTCGGAAGGCAAACGGCACCGGCCGGGACGAAAGAGGCGCGTCGATGGGCGAGCAGGCGCACGCGGAGCGGGACTGGGCCGCGTTCCAGTACGAGATCTATCTCAACGGGATGACCGGCGCGGTGCCGCGCATGCCCGCCGACCTGACCCGGCTGGAGGAGCTGGCCGCGCACCGCCTCGGCCCGGGCCCGGTCGGGTACGTCGCGGGCAGCGCGGGCAGCGGCCGCACCGAGCGCGCCAACCGGTCGGCCCTGGACCGCTGGCAGATCGTGCCGCGCATGCTGCGCGACGTGCGCCGCCGCGACCTGTCGGCCGACGTGCTCGGCAGCCGGCTGCCCGCGCCGCTGGCGCTGGCCCCGATCGGCGTGCAGTCGATCATGCACCCGGACGCCGAGCCCGCGGCGGCCCGCGCGGCGGCGGCGCACGGCGTGCCGTTCGTGCTGTCCTCCGCGTCCAGCACGCCGATGGAGGAGGTGGCGGCGGCCTGCGGGGACGGGGTGCGGTGGTTCCAGCTGTACTGGCCCAAGGACCGGGAGGTCACGCTGAGCTTCCTGCGCCGCGCGCGGGCCGCCGGGTACTCGGCGCTGTTCGTCACGCTCGACACCTGGCTGCTGTCCTGGCGCCCGCGCGACCTGGACCAGGCGTACCTGCCGTTCCTGCGGGGCGTGGGCACCGCGAACTACTTCACCGACCCCGCCTTCCAGGCGGGCCTCGCCAAGCCGGTGCACGAGGACCTGGACGCGGCCGTGCTGCACTTCGTGCAGATGTTCACCGACCCCGGCAAGACCTGGGACGACCTGGCGTTCCTGCGCGAGCACTGGGAGGGCCCGATCGTGCTGAAGGGTGTGCTGCACCCGGACGACGCCCGGCGCGCCGCCGACGCGGGCATGGACGGCGTCGTGGTCTCCAACCACGGCGGCCGGCAGGTCAACGGCGCGATCGGCGCGGCGGACGCGCTGCCCGGCGTGGTGGACGCGGCCGGCGACCGGCTGGCGGTGCTGTTCGACAGCGGCGTACGCACCGGGGACGACGTCTTCAAGGCTCTGGCCCTGGGGGCGCGGGCGGTGCTGCTGGGCAGGCCGTACGTGTACGGGCTCGGGCTCGACGGGCAGGCGGGCGTCGAGCACGTGATACGCGCGCTGCTCGCCGAGTTCGACCTGACGCTCGCGCTGTCCGGCTACACGGCCCCGGGCGAGCTGACCCGCGACGCGCTCGTGCGCGCCGACCGCTGACCGCCGCCGGGAGACCCGCGTGACCGAGCCCCCTGCCCTGCCCCCCGTCCTGGTCGTCATCTCCCCGCACGTCGGCGGGCGGGGAGTCGGCGCCCGGCTGACCGCGTCGCTGCGCGCCTACGCCGAGGTCACCGTCGTGGAGGCGGCCGACGAGGAGCCCGCCGCGCTGCGCGCCGCCCGGGTGATCGTCACCGGTCTCGGCCCGGTGACCGCCGCCCACCTCGCCGCCGCCCCCGACCTGGGCCTGCTCCAGTGCGCCAGCCACGGCTTCGACTACGTCGACACGGCGGCCGCCGCCGCGCGCGGGGTGACGGTGTGCACCATCGCCTCCTCCGGCGCCGAAGGGCACAACGTCGCCGAGCAGACCTTCGCCCTGATGCTGGCCCTGGCCAAACGGCTGGTCCCGGCGCACACCGCGCTCACCGCCGCCGACTGGGCGCTGCCCAGGCTCCAGCCGTCGATCACCGAACTGTCCGGCAAGACGCTCGGCATCGTCGGCCTCGGCCACATCGGCCGGGAGGTCGCCCACCGGGCCGCCGCCTTCGGCATGACCGTCCTGTACAGCAGCCCGCGGCCCGCACCGCCGGAGGTCGAGCGGCGCCTCGGCGCGCGCCGCACCGGCCTGGAGGAGCTGCTGCGCGCGAGCGACTACGTCTCCCTGCACGCCCCGCTCACGCCCGCCACCCGCCGCCTGCTGGACGCCGGGCGGCTGGCGCTGTGCAAGCGCACCGCGTACGTCGTCAACACCGCGCGCGGCGCCCTGATCGACCAGGAGGCCCTGGCCGACGCCCTGGAGGCGGGCGCCCTGGCCGGGGCCGGCCTGGACGTCTTCGACCCCGAGCCGCCGCCCGCGTCCTCCCGGCTGCTGCGCGCGCCGGGCGTCGTCCTGTCACCGCACGTCGCCGGGGTGACCCGGGAGACGCTGGGCCGCATCGCCGCGGCCGTCGCCGGCAACGTCCGCGCGTACCTGGCCGGCGAGCCGCTCCGCGACGTCGTACGCCCGGCCCCGGGCTGAGACCGCGGACACAGCCGACTCCCCGCGCTGGCCTTGACGCCGGGGTCAACCCCTACGGTCAACTTCGCTCGCGCACCCACGCCCCCGCGAGTAGCCGGGCGGCGTGCGGGCAGGCAACCGCGCGAGGCCGCCCACGCCATAGCTCGCCTACCGGTGCTCTACGCTGCCGAGCATGATCCGAGCTGTGGTGTTCGATGTGGGCGAGTGCCTTGTGGACGAGACGCGCGAGTACGGCACGTGGGCTGACTGGCTCGGCGTACCGCGCCACACCTTTCACTCCATGTTCGGCGCCGTTGTCGCACAGGGACGCGACTACCGCGAGACGTTTCAGGAATTCCGGCCCGGCTTCGACCTCTACGAGGAGCGCGAGAAGCGCGCCGCCGCAGGCCAGCCGGAGACCTTCGGCGAGGAGGACCTGTACGACGACGTGCGGCCCACGTTGGCACGGCTGCGCGCCGACGGGTTGTGGCTGGGTATCGCGGGCAACCAGACCGTCCGCGCGGGCGAGATCCTGCGCGAACTGTTCAAGGACGACGTCGACTTGATCGGCACTTCCGACGACTGGGGTGCCAGCAAGCCAGACCCGCTCTTCTTCGAGCGCGTCGCCGAGGTCACTCCCTTCGGCAACGACGAGATCCTTTACGTCGGTGACCGCGTCGACAACGACCTGCGCCCCGCCGTAGCGGCGGGCATGCGCACTGCGCTGGTGCACCGTGGCCCCTGGGCGACCATTCAGTGGCGCACTGAGGAAGCCCAGAGGCTCCCCGCCTTCCGGATGGAAAGCCTCCTCGAACTTCCTGGTCTCGTTGCGGACTTCAACGAGCGAGGGCGCTGACCGTCGTCGACCCGGCCAAGGCGGCGGTATGGCTGCCGGAGTACGCGCGCCTGCTCGGCGCACCCGCGCCCCGGACCCTGCCCCGGAGCTCGCCGAGCGGCTGCTGGGCTGTTTCACCGCGTACCAGCTCACCGCCATGCGGGGCGCGGCCAACGACCGCGCGCGGCAGGCGCTCGACTGGAAACCGGCGGTGCCGAGCTGGCGCGCGGCCCTGGCCGACGGCTGACCGCCGACCCGCGGCGGAGTACCCGGTCCGAGGCAGACATCTTGCGGCTCCGGACGGACACGGAGGAGGACCTGCGGGAGGCGCGCGGGGAGCTGGAGCAGCTGAAGCGCGGCCGGTGGGCGCTCCCCTCGCTGGCCGCGCTGACCGGACTCGCCGCCCTGAATGCTGACCCTGTATGCGCTCATCGGGAGGTGAACCGCCTCGCCCAACTCACTCTGGTTCCGGCCGGGGCGGGGGGTTTCGTGCGTCCGGGCGCGGGCGGCCGGTCAGGCGACCAATGCTCGCTGCCCCGAGCGGGTCGAGCACAGGTTCGCCCACACACCCGTGCGTGATCTCCCGCTACACGCAGAGAGCCCTGCCCCATACCCTGACAGTGACGAGCTGTTCAGAGAGGGGCAAGGCCATGCCATCTGATGCCACCCCGGATCCGGGAGTTGAGGCGTTGGTCTTCGGCCAGCGTATGAAGATGCTCCGCAACCGCCGAGGCATGAGCCGCACCGTCCTGGGCGGACTCCTCGACAAGTCACCTAGTTGGGTGAAGCAGGTGGAAAGGGGCATCCTACACACTCCGTCACTGTCCATGGTCCTCCGCATCGCTGAGGCGCTGCGTGTCCGGGACCTCGCGGAACTTGTCGGCTGCCAGCCAATCCCGACTGAGCTATTCATCGGCCCCGGCCACCAACGGCTCCCGAAGGTGCGAGAGGCGATCAACCGCTTCCCGGTCAGCTCTGACCGACAGGCGCCCACCACCGCATACCTGCGCTCCCGCCTCACACGCGCTTGGTCTGTCCGGCATTCCTCCCCCAACCACCGAGAGGTCATCGGCGAGTTCCTGCCCGAGCTGATTCGCGATGCCCAACTCGCGGTGCGCCAGGCTGATACTGCCGCGGATCGCCGGGCGGCGCATGCCGTCCTGGCCGAGGTCTACGGCCTCAGCCAGTTCTTCCTCTCCTACCAACCCGACTCGGCGCTCTTGTGGCGGGTCTGCGAGCGGGGCCTGGTGGCCGCGCAGGAATCCGAGCATCCCCATGCCATCGGCGTCGCCGCGTGGCTCGCCGCCCAGGCACACCGCGATTCCGGTCACTTCGACGCGGCTGACGCGATCACCCACGAGACGATCCGCTTCCTGACCCCGCTCCTCCCCGAGGCCGACACCGAGGTGTTCGCCATCGCTGGCGCGCTCCAGTTCGAGGCCGGGTACACCGCTGCCCGCCGCGGGGACACCGCCGTCGCATGGTCCTACTGGGACAAGGCCCGCGCTCTGGCTGACCGGCTGCCGCCGACGTACTTCCACCCCATCACCAGCTTCTCAGACGCGATCATGGGCGCTCACGCGGTCACTGTCGCTGTCGAGCTGCATGCCGGGGGGGAGTCGGTACGGCAGGCCGAAGCGGCGGCCTCTGTGTCGATTCCGTCTCGGCCGCGCCGAGCGCGGCACCGGATCGAGGAAGCCCGCGGCTACCAGCTCGACGGGCAGCCTGATGCCGCCCTCGCCACCTTGGAAAAGGCGTTCAATTCTGCGCCCGAAACGATCCGGTACAACGGATACGCCCGACGGATCGTACTGGAGGAGTCTGAGTCCAAGAGCCCGGCGCGACGTCGGCGCGCGGCCGAACTGGCTGTCAAGATTGGTGTCCTGACGGGTTGATCACCTGTTCGAGGGGCAGAATCTCTGCCTCTTCTCTCTGCCGCACCCCTCTACCGTCGGTGAGCACCTGATCACCGATGACGTGAGGGCCCGCCGTGGAGAACTGCTGCCGAGGACAGAGCACATCTGCCCATCCGGACGCTGTGCTGAAGCTGGGGATCACCCTGGCGCCGGGTGTCCCGATACAGCGGACCGTACGCGGCATCGAGGTGCCGCTCGTCGTCGGTACCGAGAGCGGTCANATCGAGGTGCCGCTCGTCGTCGGTACCGAGAGCGGTCACGTCCACTCCGCCGAGCTGGTCCTGGACATGCGGCAGGCCCGCACCCTGTACGACGACCTGGCCCAGTTCCTCGGCGAGGACACCGGAACCGAGGCCGGACGGTGCGCGCGGTGACCGGCGGCCTGCCCCGGCGCCTCCCGAGCGACGACATCCGCCGCGCCGCCCTCACCACCCCGCCCGAAGACGGCAACGGCTTCGACGCCTTCGCCGCCGCCCTGCCGCCGCCCGGCGAGGATCACGAGGCGCGGCCCGCGGGACTGGTGTGGGACGCGATCCGTATCTCCACCCCCGTCGGCGAACGGGCGCTCGGAGTCCTCCACGAGCGCAGCGGCGCCGTCGTGGAGGATCCGCGGTGCGGCCTGCTGTACTGGTTCATCCGTCACGGCACCGCCGACCAGTGGGGCCCGCTCGGCCACCTGCGCGTCCTCGGCGACGGCGTCTACGTCGTCATCCCCCGGCACGGGATCACCACCGGCCCGGCACCCCACTGGCGCGTACCCCCGCGCATGGGCCGCTTCCTCACCCACCCCGACCACCTGCACGCCGCACTCCGCCACGCCATCCGGGATGCGTTCGGCCCGCACCACTGTGCGGGCTGCGGCCGGGAAACCGACGAGCCGATCCCGTTCCACCGCGAGCACACGGAATGGGGCCCGGGTCTGACGCACCGGGTGTGCCTGACCTGCGCCCGGGAATACCTGCGCCCCCAGCAGGCCGAGGCCCTGGTCGAGGAGCACGCCGCCCAGTGCCCGGCCTGCCGGCCGGACCGGCCCAGGTGCCCGCTGGGGCGGGTCCTGGCACGGGTGCTGAAGGGCGCGCGGGCCCACCGGTGGGCAGGATGATCAGCCTCCCGTTCCTGCCCCTCGTACGGCTGGCCCGCGCCGCCGGCCGCCGCACCGAACGCACCCGGCAGGCATCACGGCTGGCGAGGCTGGCGGCGCACGGCCCGGGCCAGGTGATGTACCTGGAGCGCCTGCTGGCCCCGATGGACTCGACCGTGCTGCACGCCCTGCGACGGGATGCCACCGCGCCGGAGCCGGACGACCCCGGCCCCGACTGACCCCACGGCTCCCCGGCGGCGGGCGTGTTCAGCTCCCGACCGCACGCCGGGGCCGCGGCGGCCATCCCACTCCCCCGGGGGACGGCCGCCGCACCGCCCGGCCTGAGCCCGCCCCCCGGGCCAGGCCGGGCACCCCCGAACCGGGCGGGTCCTGGCGGTCCGGGCTCACGGCCCGGAGATGAGGAAGGCGCCAGGACCCGCCCCCAAAGCCCCCGGCCGGAGGGGTACTGGGAGGAAACCCGGCCGGGCACACCGGCCCCCACGGCGCGCCGAGCGCGCCACCCCGCGCCGTCACGGCGACCCCGGGGCGCGGGCCGAAGGGCCCCGGGGCGCGCGTCGTACGGGCGGCGTCCCGGGGCTGCACAAGACAGGTCCGGCCGGGGTCGGTGGTGCCTCCCCGGTCGGGCCGCTAGTCGGCCTGCGGCCGCCTCGGACGGCGGGACCGCAGGCCGAAGGGCCCCGGCGTATAGGGCACGCGCCGGGGCCCACCCGGCCACCCGGCGGACTTCCCCGGTCGGCGGACGATTCAGGCGAGAAGACATTCCGACCTGGCCATCAACAGATTGAGGCCAGGTCGCGAGGGTGGGCGCAGACGGGTTCGAACCGCCGACACTCGCCTTGTAAGGGCGATGCTCTACCACTGAGCTATGCGCCCGGGGGTGAGCGCCAGCCTACCGTGTCCGCACGCCACCCCCGCAAGAACCGCCCCCCGCCCCGCCGCTCCGGCCCCGGTGGCAGGCCCGGCGCGCTCCGGCGCGCGCGCCGCGGCGAACCGACCGGCCGCTGTGGGCGTCCCTCACCGGTGGGACAATGGCTTACGGACCTGGGGCGATCCATCGGGGAGAGGGCAGTGACGGCAACACCGGCGCAGTCGAGACGTCCAGCGGGTCCGTCAGGCCGCCGGCCGGACGGGGGCCCGGGCCCGCGGGCGGCGGCGCGGGGGCGGTCGGCGGGGGTCCTGCGGGGCGTTCTCGGGCTGGCGCTGCTGCCGCTTCCGCTGCTGGGGGCGGCGCTGGCCGCCGGGTCCGCCTCGTACGCGGGCGGGGGCACGCGCCGCTGGTTCGGCGGGCGGGGGGAGAGCCAGCGGGCGCAGGCGCAGGCGGCGAAGGACGACGCGGCGGAGGCCTTCTACGAGCTGGACACCGCCCAGCGGGACCTGCGCATCTCCATTGAGGCGATCGGGGCCGTGGACGGCTCCGCGGCCGCCCGCGGCACGCTCGGCGAGTTCGCCGCGCTGGAGCAGCGGATCGACCAGGTCAGCCGCGACTACATCGCCGCCGTGGACGCCCACGACCTGGACCGCGACGACCTCGACGCGTCCACCGCGGCCCGGGCCCGGGCGGAGCTGGTACGGGCCACCGAGGGCCTGCGGCGGGCCAGGGCCGACCTGGAGCGGTTCGCGGACGGGCTCGGGCCGCTGCTGCGGCAGGCCGAGCGGCAGCTGGAGCAGGTGGCGCCCGCTGTGGAGCGCGCCCGGCAGGCGCTGCTCGCGGCGAGCGGCGCGCTGGACGCCGTACGGGCCGCCGGACTGAAGGGCGACGACCTGGCCGCGCGGCTGGTGGCCCTGGCGCCGGAGCTGACCAAGCTGAACGAGGGCGCGGGGCGGCACGGCGTGCCGGAGACGCTGCGGCGCGCGGGTGACGTGCTGCGGGCCGCGGAGGCCGTGCGCGGCGAGGCGGAGCGGCTGCCAGGGCGGGCGGCCGAGATCGACCGGCGGCTGGTGACGCTGCGCACGCGCGCGCAGGCGCTCACCACGCGCGCCGAGGGCGTCGGGCCGGTGCTCAGCGAGCTGCGTCGCCGGTACAGCGCGGCCTGCTGGCAGGACCTCCAGCCCGTGCCCGAGCAGGCGGCCCGGGACGTGGCCCGGGCCGAGGCGAAGCTGGCGGAGGCGCGGACCGCGCGCGCCGGGCAGCGGTGGGCGGACGCCACGAGCCTGCTGGCCACCGTACGGGCCCTGCTGAACGCGACGGACGAGGCGGTGTCGGCCGCGGGCGAGCGGCTGCGGCGGCTGGACGAGGTGTCGTTCGACCAGCAGAAGGAGATCGAGCGCACGCGCTTCGCGGTGCGCGACGCGCAGCGGCTGGCGATGGCCGGGCGCAGCACGCCCGACCCGCGCCACGCCCGGCCGCTGGACGGCGCGGTGGCCCGGCTCGACGAGGCCATCGCGGGCGTGTCCGGGCGGCACCCGGACTGGTGGCACTTCCTGTCCGAGACGGAGGCGGTGCGGCAGACGGCGGCCCGCGTCGTCCAGGAGATACGCGAGGAGCGCGGCGCCGGGCACTGAGGCCCCGGCCCGCCCTCCGGGGCACACGCGTGCGAGGCCGTCACCCGTTCGCGGCAGGTCCGCGGTCCGGCCGCCGCGCCGGGTGCCGCTGGTTATGCTGCCTGGTATGCCACGTTACGAATACCGGTGCCGCGCCTGCGGGACCACCTTCGAACTCAGTCGGCCCATGGCCGAGTCCGCCGCCCCCGCGTCCTGCCCCTCCGGGCACGACGACACGGTGAAGCTGCTGTCCACGGTGGCCGTGGGCGGCAGCGCGCGGGGAGCGCAGGCACCGGCGCCCAGCGGCGGCGCGGGCGCGGGCGGCGGCGGGTGCTGCGGGGGCGGCTGCTGCGGCTGACCCCCGGTACCGGGCGGCCGGGGGTACCGGGGCGGCCGGCCCCGGGGGCGTAGTCCCGGGGCCGGACGTCGCGGGCGCCTGGGCCCGCGACGTCCGGCCCACCGGGGTCCGGGCGCCCCCGGGGGCCGGGCGGTCAGCGGCGGCGGGCCAGGGTCAGGCCGTCCGCCACCGTCAGCATCACCGCCTCCACCCGCGCGTCGCCCGCCACGTGGTCGTTGAACGCCTGGATGGCGGCGGCCCCGCCGGTCGCCGCCGGGTCGGTCACCTGGCCGCCGTAGAGCACGTTGTCCACGACGATCAGGCCGCCGGGCCGCATCCGGGGCACCAGCTCCTCCCAGTACGCGATGTAGCCCTGCTTGTCCGCGTCCAGGTACGCGAGGTCGACGTGGGGTTCGGCGGGCAGCGACCGCAGCGTGTCGATCGCGGGCGCGATGCGCAGGTCGATGCGGTCCGCGACGCCGGCCGTCGCCCACGCCTCCCGCCCGTACGCGGTCCACTCCTCGGACACGTCGCAGGCGATCAGCCGCCCGTCCGGGGGCAGCGCCTGCGCCATGGACAGGGCCGTGAAGCCGGTGAAGGTGCCCACCTCCACGACGAGCCGAGCGCCGACGAGCCGCACCAGGAACGCCAGCAGCGGGCCCTGCTCCTCGGCCGACTGCATCACCGCCTGCCCCGGCACCTCGGCGTGGGTGATCTCGACCAGGCTTCGCTGCACGGCGTCCAGCGGCGGGTTGTGCTTCAGGACGTAGTCGTACAGCTCGGGTGTGATCGGCGTGCTCTTGCTCTCGGCCACACGGCCTCCTTCGCCTCTGGCGGAACCTCGGGCGGCGGTCGGTCCGCCGCCCTCCCCCACATGGTCGTCAACGCCGGAACGGACGCCAACCTTCCCGCCGGGCCGCCGGGCTCAGCCCGATCCGCCGTGCGCCGCGGCCCGCGGCGCGGACGGCGCCGCGGCCGCGAGGAAGGCGCGCAGGATCTCCTCGCCCGCCGCCACGCCCCGCCGCGCGAGCGCCGTCACGTGCGGCGCCGTCCAGCCCGCGTCGGCCAGCTCGCCGTGGCCGGGCCGCCAGGCGCGGTCGGCGGCCAGCAGCAGGTCGGTGTCCAGGCGGGAGTCGCCCGCCGCGAGCACCTGGCCGGCCCCGGTGCGGCGCGCGACCTCCGCCACGGCCGCGCTCTTGGTGAGCGGCCTGGGCACGGCGTAGAGCTTGCGGCCCTGGAGCGACACCGTCCAGCCGCGGCCCTGGGCCCAGTCGGCCAGCTCCTTGGCGTACGACTCGGGCAGCAGCGCGCGGTCCACGACCAGGTACGCGAACAGGCCGTCGGCGACCCGCTCCTTCAGCAGCCACGCCGGGTCGGCGGTGCGCAGCAGGTGCGCGCGGACCTCCTCCAGCGGCGCGCACTCGGCGCTCAGGGCGCTCAGCACCCGGGCCCGCCAGGCCGGGTCGGACTCGCCGTCCACCAGGATGTGCCCGCCGTTGGCGCAGATCGCGTAGCGCGGCGCCGGGCCGGGCAGCCGGACCCGCCCGTACTGCTCGGGGGTGCGCGTGGTGACGGGCACGAACTCGGCGGTGCGCGCGGCGGTGAGGTCGGTGAACAGGGCGGCGGCGGTCTCCGTCATGAACGACAGCGGCTGGCCCTGGTAGACCTCCACGCACAGCAGGCGCGGCGCCCGCGCGTCGGGTACGTCGAGGGCGAGCGCGGCCGGGGAGTAGATCAGCGTGCGGTCGAGGTCGCTGGCGACGAGGGACACGGGCGCGGCGGCCGGGCCGGACGGGGTCGGGGTCGGGGCAGGGGTCGGGGTCGCGGCGGGGGTCGGGGTCGCGGCGGGGGTGCGGGGCGCGCTCACCGGGCCGTCACCGCCCGTCCGTCCGCGCCCGTCGCGCCCCGGGTGTAGCGCGGGTGGATCAGGCCGACGCACGAGTACGGCAGGTCGTCGGTCTCCTCCACCGGCACGCCCCGCTGCTCGGCCAGCAGCCGCACGTGGTCCAGGTCGGACCCGGCGCCGCGCCGCGCGAGGATCCGCCAGGGCACCCGGCGCAGCAGCACGCGCGTGGTCTCGCCGACGCCCGGCTTGACGAGGTTGACGTCGTGGATGCCGTACGCCTCGCTGATCCGCTCGACGGCGGCCCAGCCCTCCCAGGTGGGCGTGCGGTCGGCGGCGGCCAGCTCCTTCACGTCGGCGGCGACGGCGTCGCCGACCTCGGCGAACCGGGCCTCGACCGTGTCCAGGAACAGCCCGGAGACGTCCGCGCCGGCCAGCTCGCGGTAGAACTTCGCGCCGTGGAAGTCGTCCGGTCCGACCAGGTCCGCGCGCAGCACCGTACGGGAGACCAGGCCGGAGACGGTGGAGTTCAGGCAGGCGGACGGGATGAGGAAGTCGTCGCGCGTGCCGTAGGTGTCCACGCAGCGGCCGGGGTCGGCGAGCACGGCGATGCGCGGGTCGAAGCCCTCGTACGGGCGCAGGCCCGCCGCCAGCTCGTGGGTGATGGCGCCCTTGCCGGTCCAGCCGTCCACGAACACCACGTCGGCCGGGTCGTGGTGGGCGGCCAGCCAGCGCAGCGCGACGGTGTCGACGCCGCGGCCGCGCACGATGGAGATCGCGTAGTGCGGCAGGTCGAGGCCGCGCGCGTGCCGCGCCCAGCGCCGCATCAGCACGCCGACGGGCGTGCCCGCGCGGGCGAGCGAGACCAGCACGGGACGCGGCGAGCGCTCGGCCAGCACGGTCTCGGTGACCGCGCCGACCGCGCGCGCGATCCGGGCGGCGGACGTCTCCAGGGCGGCCCGGAACAGCCGCTGGTACTCCTCGCTGGGCTGGTACTCGACCGGCAGCGACTCGGCGTAGTGGGCGCCGCCGCTCTGGATCGCCTCCTCGCGCTCCTCGGTGGGCGCCTCCAGCGCGACGTCGGAGAGGTCCTGGAGCAGCCAGCCGACCTCGTCGGGGACGTAGGAGGAGAAGCCGGGTCCGCGCAGGGGTGCGGGCAGGGGTGCGGGCATGCGGGGCGCCTGTCGGTCGGGGGCGGGGTCGGGGAGGGCCGGATCGGCAGGGCCGGACGGGACGGCGGGGCCGGACGGGCGGGCCGCCGCCGGGACGCGCGGGGGCGGTGCCGGATGTTCGGGCCCGGCGGCTTCCGGTACGGCCCGCGGGGGCGGCGCTGGCGGTACGGGTGGCGCGGGCGGCGTCGTCGACGCGGGCACGGCGGCCCCTGGGCGAACGGCGTCCGGCGCCACGGCTCGCGGCCCGGCCGAGATCGGTGCAACGGCTCGCGGCCCGGCGGCGCGCGGTGCTTGGGCGGGTGGCCCGGCGGCGTGCGCGGCGGCGGCCCCCGGCCCGCCCGGCAGGGCCGACGGCGCGTACGACGGCACGACCGCCAGCAGTACCCGGTCGGTGTGCGCCGCGAGCCGCGCGAGCAGCCCGCCGGGCGCGTGCAGCTCCAGGGTGTCGGCGGCGGAGTCGACCACGGCGACGACGGCGTCGAAGCGGCGCGCGGGGTCGGCGCCGGGCGCGACGTTGTACGCGTACCGCTCGCCGGGCCCGTCGGCGGGCGCGTCGTGGGCCGGGAAGACCAGGCGGGTGCGGATGGCGTAGCCCGGGTCGTCCACGGCGAGCACCGGGGAGCGGGTGGTGGTCGAGTAGCGCACCTCGGCGCCGACGGCCGCGTCCAGCGCCTCGGCGATGCGCAGCGGCGCGTACATCAGCTCCTCGCAGCCGAGCACCAGCACGCGGCGCGCGGCGGGCTCCGTACCGGCGGTCCCGCCGGGCGCGCCCGGGGCCAGGGCCTCGGCGACCCGGGCCGCCATGGCCGGCAGCGCGGCCTCCAGGCGAGCCCGGTGGGCGGGCGTGAAGCCGTGCCGGCCGCCGTCCGGCAGCCCCTCCGGCCAGCCGAGGTCCACCCGGCGCACCGGCCGCGTGGCCTCCAAGACGCCGCCCGGGGGCGAGTCGGCCACGGCTGCCGCCTCCGGCGCGTACCGCGCGACCAGCTCCTGCCCCCGCTCCAGCACGCCCTCCGGCAGCCGCACCGTCCCCGTCGCGAGCGCCACCAGGTCGACGCGCGCGCCCAGGGCGGCGGCGCGGGCGGCGAGGCGGTCGCGGTCCCGCGGGGAGCGGGTGTCGACCAGGGCGACCACCACGTAGCGGTCGCGGGGATGGCGGCGGTGCAGGTCGGCGATGGTGTTCAGCACGGTGGTGCCGGTGGAGAACTCGTCGTCCACGAGCACCAGCGGCCCGTCCCCGCCCAGCAGCCCCGGGTCCTCGGGCAGCAGCAGGTGGGAGGTGGCGTGGCTGTGTTCCTCCTCGAAGCCGCCGGCCGGCGCGACGCCCGGCACCGGGCGGCGCGTGGAGTGCAGGTACGGCGCGTGCCCGAGGCCGTCGGCGACGCTGTGGCCCAGGCCCGTGGCGGTCTCGGCGTACCCGACGACCACGGCGCGGGCCGCCGCCTCCTCGCCGAGCAGGTCGCGCACCCGCCGTCCGAGGCGCAGCCCGGCCCCGTACACCTCGGCGGGCCGCTGGGGCACGTGCTTGCCGAGGACGGTGGACACCAGCAGGTGGGCCCGCCGGGGGTTGTCCCTCACCGCCAGGCCCAGCAGCTGCCGCAGCTCCGGGCCGCCGTCCAGGGCGACTCCCAGCCGGTCCGTGACCCACTGACCCGACCACACCACGCCGTACGTCCTCACTTCGCTCAGCAACACCTTCACGTACGAGTCTCGTACGTCCCGCCCGACCGGCCGCCGTCAGCCCGGCGACAGGCCCGCCGCCAGCAGCTCCACGAAGCTGACGTCCTCGCGGGCCACGCCGAACACCTCGGCGCGCTGGAGGGTCCGCTCGGCCCAGGCGCGGTGCGGTTTGACCTCGTTCATCTTGTTCGTGTACGCGGAGCGCAGCACGCCGCCCCCGCCGCGCTCCGGGCCGAGGATGTCCATGGCGTCGGTGAACTCCTCGTGGCTGACGACCGACAGGGCGTGCACCGGCGCGACGTGCGTGGGGTGGATGCAGGTCTTGCCCTGCAACCCGTTGGCCCGGTCCAGCTCGATCTCGCGCAGCAGGCCGTCCATGGCGTGCTCGATGAGCGCGGCGCGCAGGCCCTCGGCGTGGCCGGTGGTGAAGGGGCTGTGCCGCAGCTGCGGCTTGAACAGCCGCTCGTGCGGCCGGAAGTACTCCCACACCGGTCCGGTCACGGTGAAGCCCGTGCCGTCGGCGCGGCCCAGGACGTTGACCACGTCGGCGATGACGGAGGCGACCAGGCGCACGTCGTACGCGGTCATGTCGGGCGCCCGGCGCAGCCCGTAGGCGGAGCAGAAGTCGGTGACGCCCAGCCGCAGGGCCAGCACCCGCTCGCGGTACTTGTCGACCGTGCGCGCGATGCCGGCCAGGGTCTCGGTGCGGGTCTCCAGGTGCAGCAGCTCGGGCGACTCCAGGACCGGCATGGCCAGCAGCCGCCGCCCGCCCGTGGCCTCCAGCACGGCGTCGGTCTCGGCCGAGACCAGCGCCTCCAGGAAGGGCACGCCGCCCTCCTCGGTGAACTTGGGCAGCACGAATCCGGACAGCAGGCGCATGGCGCCGCCGAGCCGCCGCGTCAGGTCGCCGATCTGCTCGGGGGCGCGCACGCGGACGAACAGCAGCGGCAGCGCGGTGGCGCCCGCCGGCCGGGCGGCCAGTTCGCGCAGGTGGTGCACCAGGTTGTCCTCGGCGGCGGTCAGCTCCGCGTCGTGGATGGCGTCCTCCAGGCACAGGACCATGGACACCACGCCGCGGTCGGCCTGCTTGGCGATGTCGTCGGCGAGGCGGGTCCGGTTGGCCGGGCTGTAGAGGGTCGCGCCGAGGGCGACGGCGAGCGTACGGGCCGGGGAGGCGGCGGTGAACTCGCCGGGTTCCCGGTGGAAGAGGTCCTTCCGCACGTCGGCCGGCAGGTGTGCAAAGTGCCGCATGTGTCTCCCGTACAGCCGGTCCGTTCGCCGGCCGCTGCTGGCCGGCGCGGCCGATGTTCGTACGATCGACCGTAGGTCAAGAGTTCCCCAAGGTGATGAAAAACGCGTAACTGCTCTGCGTCTAAGCGGTGTCCGTCCCTCCGGTCCCTTGCGTCCCTCTGGCCTCATCCTCCCCGAACGCAACGTTTCAGCCACTTCTCGGACCGCCGCGCGCCGCACGGGATCCCGGGAGGGGCCCCGCGCGTTGTCCCCGCGGTGCCGGGACGGCAGGATGACGGCCATGACGCACGCGATGCTGAAGGGGTCCAACATCCCGCTGGAGGCCACCGCGGTGCGGGTCGTGCTGCGCTGGGATCCCGGCGCGGACGCACCCGACGTGGACGCCTCGGCGCTGCTGCTGGCCGTCGGCGGCCGCGTGCGCGGCGACGAGGACTTCGTCTTCTACAACCAGCCGCGGCACCCCTCGGGACTGGTCCGCCACCTGGCCAAAAAGCGGCTGTCGGACGCGCTGACCGACACCATCGAGGCGGACCTGGCGGGCCTCACGGCGGACGTCGACCGCGTGGTCCTGGCCGCGTCGGCGGACGGCGGATCGTTCGCGGACGTCGCGGACCTGCGCGTGCTGCTGTACGACGCGGGCGCGGCGGCGGACGCCGAACCGGTCGCGGTGTTCGACGTGGTGCCGGAGACGGGCCGGGAGACGGCGCTGATCTGCGGCGAGCTGTACCGGCGCGGCGAGGGGTGGAAGTTCCGCGCACTGGGGCAGGGCTACGAGTCGGGCCTGGTGGGGCTGGCCACCGAGTTCGGCATCACGGTGGACGAGGGCGAGGACCAGGCCGCCGCCGGTGCGGGCCCGGACCCGGCCGCCGCCGAGCCGCGGCCCGGGCCCGCCGGGCCGGCCCCCGCCGCGCCGGAGCCGCCCGCGGGCACCCCGGCAGCCGCGGTCCCGGCGCCCATACCCGGGCCCTCCTCCGGCTACGGCTACCCGCCTCCGCCGCCCGCGCCGCCGCAGCCCTCGTACGGCTACCCGCCCGCACCGGCCTACGGCTACCCGCAGCAGCAGCCCACCCAGCCCTACACCCGGCCCGGCGAGGCGACGCCGATCCCGCCGCACTCCGCCCCGGTCGCCACGCCCGTGGCACCTGCCGCGCCCGCCGCGTCGACAGGGCACGGCTACGGCTATCCGCACCACCCGGCGTACGGCCCGCAGCCGGTGGTGCGGCAGGCGCCCGACACGCCGCAGCCGCTGCCGCCGCAGCCGGAGTTCGAGCTGCCGCCGCAGGGACCGCAGTTCCTCACCGGGCGGCGCTGAGGCCGGCGCCGAGGCCGGCGCCCCGGCAGGCGGCGCCCGGCGCGGGACGATCCGGCGCGGGGCCGTGACCCGGCGCCGGACCGGTGCCGGGGCGCCCGGGCCGGTGACGACGGCCCTCGCCCGCTACACCTTCTCCTTGTAGCCGCGGCCCCACTGCAACCCCCACCCGTAGAGCCGGTCCAGCTCCGACTGGAAGCCGTACACGTACCGGACCTCGCGGCGCACGACCATCTCGCCCTTGACGTTCTTGATCTGCACCACGGCGCACGACCGGGCCTGCGCGTCCCGCTCGTCCAGGTGGATCACCACCTGCGGGCCGCTGCTCGGGTACAGGGTGACGACCCCGCGCGTACGGTCGAAGGCGGGCGTGCCGTCGTAGATGTACACGAAGACCAGCAGCCGCTCGATGTCGTCCTTGTGGTCCATGTTGACGAAGATCGTCTCGCCGGTGCCGGAGCCGAACCGGTCGTCGCCGTCGAGCTTCACATACGGCGCGCTGTTGAGGCTGCCCATGAAGTTGCCCAGCGGCTGCACCACGCCCTTGGAGCCGTCCTTCAGCTCGTACAGGCACGCCAGGTCCAGGTCGACGTTGACCAGCGCCGGGCCCTGCGAGGAGAAGGCGTCCGGGGTGAGCTTCTTGAACGGGTTGCGCAGCAGGCTCTCGCGCAGCGACTGCCGCTCACCGAAGTCGGTGGTGCGCATCTGCCAGGACAGGTTCACCCGCAGGTTCCCGGTGGCCGCGCCCTGCTTGCTGAGCGAGACGGTCGGGCGGCGCCGGGTCAGCTCGATCGTGCCGCTGCCGCCGCCGCTGTCGAACTGCCGCCACGGACCCCGTCCCCAGTTGTCCCAGAACGCCACTGCGCCCCACCCCTACCGTCGTCGCGCCCGCCGCCGACCGTCCGCGGCCGGGCGGGAACCCCTGCGATGCCGTCCCGGTACGGGCGCGGCGCCCGTACCGCGAGGCGGCCGGCCGGGCTGTGCCCCGCCGGCCGCCTCGCTTGAAGCGTTCCTCGTCCGCCCCCGGGTCACACGCCCGAGGTGACCTCCGCCTTGGTCCCGGAGCTGTCCTCGGAGCCCGCGTCGCGGCGGTTGCGCACGACAGACGACCAGTACGAGGCGGCGATCAGGACGACGCCGATCAGGCCGGTGATGACCTCGTTGATCTCGTACTTGATGGTGATCAGCAGGATCACGGCGAGCGCGCCGATGGCGTAGTGCGCGCCGTGCTCCAGGTAGACGTAGTCGTCCAGGGTGCCCTTGCGGACCAGGAAGACGGTCAGCGACCGGATGTACATGGCGCCGATGCCGAGGCCGAGCGCCATCTCGAAGATGTCGTTGGTGATGGCGAAGGCGCCGATGACGCCGTCGAAGGAGAACGACGCGTCGATGACCTCCAGGTAGAGGAACATGAAGAACGCGGCCTTGCCCGCCAGGCCGACCGCCGACGCGGCGCCCGCCCGGCTGACGCTCGCGGCGCCCGCCGCCTGCGGCCCGGCGGCGTCCAGCGCGGCGCGGTCGCCGTCGCCGTCCCCGCCCTCGGCCTCGTCCTCGTCTTCTTCCGCTTCCTCGATCCGGTCCTCGAAGTAGCCGGAGATGCCGCCGACGATCAGGTACGTCACCAGGCCGGCGACGCCGGACAGCATCACGGTGGCGGTCTTGTCGCCGCCGCCGTGCGCGACGTCGGTGGCGACGGTGGTGGCCGCCAGGAGCAGCGCGCCCAGGGCGACCACGACCGACAGCATGTCCAGCTTGCCCAGCTTGCCCAGCGGCTTCTCCAGCCAGCTCAGCCAGCGGATGTCCCGCTCCTCGAAGAGGAAGTCCAGGAAGATCATCAGCAGGAAGACGCCGCCGAAGGCCGCGATGGCCGGGTGGGCGGCGGTGACCAGGTGTTCGTACCGGTCCTTGTCGTTGATCGCCAGGTCGACGGCCTCGATCGGCCCCATCTTGGCCGTGATGGCCACAATGACGATGGGGAAGACCAGGCGCATGCCGAACACGGCGATCAGCACGCCGACGGTCAGGAAGATCTTCTGCCAGAAGGCGTTCATCTTCCGCAGGATGCCCGCGTTGATGACCGCGTTGTCGAACGACAGCGAGATCTCCAGGATCGAGAGGATCCCGACGATCGCGAGCCCCTTCCACCCCCAGAGCACGCCGGCCAGGGCCAGCCCGGCCGCTGTGACGGCGAACGACCAGCCAAAGGTTTTCAGGAGCACTGCCTACCCATTCCTTCTCCGAAGGCGTCTTCCCCGAGCGCGGGACGCGACTTTACGAAACGTTGACCCCGAAGTCTAGAGCGATGCCACGCAGGCCCGACGCGTACCCCTGTCCGACCGCACGGAACTTCCATTCGCCGCCGTACCGGTACACCTCGCCGAAGATCATGGCGGTCTCGCTGGAGGCGTCCTCCGACAGGTCGTAGCGGGCCAGCTCGGCGCCGTCGGCCTGGTTCACCACGCGGATGAAGGCGTTGGCGACCTGGCCGAAGGTCTGCCGCCGGGCGTCGGCGTCGTAGATCGACACCGGGAAGACGATCTTGTCGACCTCGGCGGGCACCTTCGCGAGGTCCACCAGGATCGTCTCGTCGTCCCCCTCCCCCTCGCCGGTGAGGTTGTCGCCGGTGTGCTCCACGGAGCCCTCGGGGCTCTTGAGGTTGTTGTAGAAGACGAAGTACTCGTCGCCGAGCACCCGGCCCGAGCGGCACAGCAGCGCGCTGGCGTCGAGGTCGAACGGCGCTCCGGTGGTGGAGCGCGCGTCCCAGCCCAGGCCCACGGCCACGCGCGTGAGGTTCGGTGCCGCTTTGGAGAGGGAGACGTTGCCTCCCTTGGCGAGCGTGACGCCCATGATCCTGCATCCTCCCCGGGGTGTCGCGAATGTGCGCGAGTGGTGCGGCCGGCCGACGGCGCCGCCGTACGGGACGGGCGGCGCGGGCCGGGCGGGCTGCCCGGCCGGTCGGCGGCGGTTTCGCGGCGCTGAGGCGGCCCGCCGCGCGTACGGGCCCGCCGCGGACGCGGGATCTATCGTGTGCGCGTCATCCTGCCGGACGCGCGCACGGCCCCCCCGCGTACGCGCGTCCGGCGCCGCACTCCCGTACGGTGAGCAGGGGTGCGACGCCGGACGCGGTGGACTGTGTCCGCCGTGGAGCCTGGCCGACGGGCGTCAGACGTTGACGCCGAAGTCCTGCGCGATGCCGCGCAGCCCGGAGGCATACCCCTGGCCGATGGCCCGGAACTTCCACTCCGCGCCGTGCCGGTACAGCTCGCCGAAGACCATGGCGGTCTCGGTGGAGGCGTCCTCGGTCAGGTCGTAGCGGGCCAGCTCGACGCCGTCGGCCTGGTTCACCACGCGGATGTACGCGTTGCGCACCTGGCCGAAGCTCTGCTGGCGGGTCTCGGCGTCGTAGATCGACACCGGGAAGACGATCTTGGCGACGTCGGCCGGCACGCCGGCCAGGTTCACCTTGATCGCCTCGTCGTCGCCCTCGCCCTCACCGGTGAGGTTGTCGCCGGTGTGCTCCACGGAGCCGTCGGGGCTCTTGAGGTTGTTGAAGAACACGAAGTTCTGGTCGTTGCCGACCTTGCCCTGGTCGTTGGTGAGCAGAGCGCTGGCGTCGAGGTCGAAGTCGGTGCCGGTGGTGGTACGGGCGTCCCAGCCCAGACCGACGACGACCGCGGTCAGGTTCGGGGCTTCCTTGGTCAGCGAGACGTTGCCGCCCTTGCTGAGGCTGACTCCCACGAGTCCTCCCAAATATTCACCAGGAGCACGGGGTGCCCCTTTGTCACGGTTTGCGGATGCCTAAGAGGTCCACTCTGATCAACGAGTGAATCCTAGTGAGCGGTTCCCCCGCGTCGTCAGGCTTTCAGGCTTTCCAGCGCCTTCACGTAGTCGTTCAGGTCCCGGGCGTCGGGCAGGCCGTTGACCACGGTCCAGCGCACCTCGCCGGCCTTGTCGATCACGAAGGTGCCGCGCACGGCGCAGCCCTTGTCCTCGTCGAAGACCCCGTACGCGCGGCTGACCTCGCCGTGCGGCCAGAAGTCCGACAGCAGGGGGTAGTCCAGGCCCTCCTGCTCGGCGAACACACGCAGGCTGAACGGCGCGTCGTTGGACACGGCCAGCAGCTGCACCTCGTCGTTGACGAAGGTGGGCAGGTTGTCACGCAGCGCGCACAGCTCGCCGGTGCACACGCCGGTGAAGGCGAACGGGTAGAAGAGCAGGACGACGTTCTTCTCGCCCCGGAAGTCGGAGAGCGCCACCGACTCGCCGTGCTGGTTCTTCAGCCGGAAGTCGGGGGCCTGCGCGCCGGCCTCGATCGCCATGGGGTTTCCCTTCGCTCGCTTCGATGGCTCACGTCGCGCACCACCCTACGCGCGCGCGGCCCCCTTCCGACGCCGGAAGGGGGCCCTCATGACGTGTTCACGAGACGGCGGAGGAGCTGGGGCGCTGTCCCGCAGCGGCGCACCGCGCCGCGGCGGCCCGCGGTCGGGGCGCCCCGGCGGCCGGCGAGGCCCGGGCCCGCCGCG
>NZ_JAVSCF010000101.1:0-20836 GCF_031932565.1 Streptomyces sp. B1866 | reverse complement strand
GCGCCGCGCCCCACCGAACCGCCGTCGGCGAGACGAGCCAGCTCACCCACCAGCCCCGCGCGGCCCGACGCCAGCACCACCGCCCGGTGCTCGAACCGGGACCGGGTCGCGGTCAGCGAGTAGGCGACGTCCGGCAACGCCTGGTCGGGGTGGGCCGCGAGGTGGTCGGCGAGCTTTCCGGCCTGGGCACGGAGCGCGTCCGGGGTCCGGCCGGAGACCAGCACGGGCAGGGGCGTGCCGGGGTCGCCGGCCGGGGCGGAGGGGGTCGCCGGGGTGTCCGGGATCCAGGAGGCGAGCACCAGGTGGCAGTTGGTCCCGCCCATGCCGAAGGAGCTGACGCCCGCGACGACCGGCCGCCGCTCCGGGCCGTCCAGCGGCTCGCCCAGCTGCTCGCCCAGCTGCCGTACGGTGCCGTTGACCTCGATGCGCAGGTCCTCCAGCGGGATGCGCGGGTTGGGCGTACGGTAGTTGAGGCTGGGCACGAGCGTGCCGTGCTCCAGGCACAGCGCCGTCTTGATGAGGCCGGCGATGCCGGCCGCGCCCTCCAGGTGCCCGATGTTGGTCTTCACCGAGCCGACGAGCAGCGGGCCGCCGGCCGCGCGGCGCTCGCCGCCGAGGACGGCGCCGAGGGCGGCGGCCTCCACGGGGTCGCCCGCCGGGGTGCCGGTGCCGTGGAGTTCGACGTACCGGACCTCGGCGGGGTCGACTCCGGCCCGCTGGTAGGCGTCGCGCAGCACCGCCTCCTGTCCGGCCGCGCTGGGGGCGGTGAGGGAGGGGCCGCTGCCGTCGTTGTTCACGGCGCCGCCGCGGATCACGCAGCGGATCGGGTCGCCGTCTGCGACCGCCTGGCGCAGCGTCTTCAGGACGACCACGCCGCCGCCCTCGCCGCGCACGTAGCCGTTGGCGCGCTCGTCGAAGGTGTAGGCGCGGCCCTCGGGGGACAGGGCGCCGAACTTCTCGCCGAGCAGGAAGCCGTCGGGCAGCAGGTTGAGGCTGACGCCGCCGGCGAGCGCCACGCCGGTCTCGCCCTTGAGCAGGCTTTCGCAGGCGAGGTGGACGGCGACCAGGGAGGAGGACTGGCCGGAGTCGACGACGAGGCTGGGGCCCTGGAGGCCGAGGGCGTAGGAGACGCGGTTGGCGATGACGCCGCGGCTGACTCCGGCGAGCGTGGCGTTGTTGGCCGCGTCGGGGCCGCCGTCGTGGGCGAGCTTGGCGTAGTCGTCCCAGATGGCGCCGAAGAAGACGCCGGTGCGGCTGTCGCGCAGGGTGCCGGGCAGCAGGCCCGCGTCTTCCAGGGCCTCCCAGGCGAGTTCCAGGGCGAGCCGCTGCTGCGGGTCCGTGGTGGCCGCCTCGCGGGGCGAGATGCCGAAGAAGTCCGGGTCGAACCGGTCGACGTGCTCCAGGAATCCGCCCCTGAACCGCTGTCCCGACGCGAGCAGGTCCGCGCGGTCGGCCGGGGGCTCGGAGAGCGCGTCCCGGCCGTCCCGCAGCAGGCGCCAGAACTCCTCCGCGGTGGCGGCTCCGGGAAGGCGGCACGAAAGGCCCACGACCGCGACCGCGTCGTCGGCGGTTTCGCGGAGTTCCTGGTTCGCGGAAGCGGATGCAGCAGACATCATTTCCCTCTCCCCGAGCACGCGGCGGGATGACCCGGACGTGCACGCGTCATGCTCGAACAGTGGTGCCACGGACAGCGGCGGACGGCCCGCCGGGTTTGCGAACGGCGCCGCACGCCGGCCGGAGGCGTGCGGGCAGGAGCTGGTGACGGTGGAAGGCCGGCGGCGGGCCGGCCGACGGGCGGCGGCGGTGTCCGGCCGGGTACGGGCGGGTGGAGCGGTCTCGCGGGGTCCGCGTTCGCGCCGCACGCCTTCGTGCGCCGCCGTGCGCCCGCGCATGTCCTGGTACGCCCCGGCGGCGGCCGGCCGGCCGGGCGGTTCTCCGGTGCCGGGCCCGCTTTCGGCCGCTCGTCCCGTACGGGCACGGGGTGCTCGTACGGGGCCCCGGCGGAGGGCGGCGCCGGCGCGGCGCCCGCCCACCGGCCCGTCACGTGCCGCCGGTCACCGGTCGGCCCGGGGCTCGACGGGCGTCAGCCGGCCACTCCCGCCTCGACCCGCATCCGGTTGAGCGCCGCCTCTCCGACCCGGGCGCGCAGCTCCGGGTCGGTGACGCCGAGGCCGGGCTCGGGGGACAGACACAGCACGCCGACCTTGCCCTGGTGCCGGTTGAGCTGCACCTGCCGGGTGGCCTCGCCGACCTCCGCGAGCGGGAAGACGGCGGACAGCACCGGGTTGAGGTGGCCGAGCCGGACCAGCCGGTTGCACTCGGTCTGCTCGTGGTAGTTGGCGGCGTGGCTGCCGATGATGCGCTTGAGGTTCATCCACAGGTAGCGGTTGTCGTACAGGTGCTGGTAGCCGGTGCTCGACCCGCAGGTGATGACGGTGCCGCCGCGCCGGGCGACGAACACCGAGATGCCGAAGGTGGCCTTGCCGTTGTTGTCGAAGACGATGTGCGGGTCCTCGCCGACCTCCTGGCGGATGACCCGGCCCAGCTTCTTGCCCTGCTCGACGGCGTCCAGCGTCGAGGCCCCGTCGCCGGTGCCGAGGCCGATCTCGGTGCGGTTGATGACCACGTCGCAGCCCATCTCGCGCAGCACCCGGGCCTTGGACTCCGAGCTGACCACGCCGACGGCGATGCCGCCGCCGTTCTTCACCAGCTGCACGGCGAACGCGCCGAGGCCGCCGGTGGCGCCCCAGATCAGCACCACGTCGCCCTGCTTCATCCGGGCGCCGCGGTCGCTGGCCAGCATGCGGTAGGAGGTGCCGGCGCACAGCGGCGTGCTGGCGGCCTCCTCCCAGGTGAGGTGGGGGGCCTTGGGGAGCAGCTGGCTGGCGCGGACCACGGTGTAGTGGGCGAGGCCGCCGAAGTTGGTCTCGAAGCCCCAGGCGCGCTGGTCGGTGCCGAGCATGCCGTCGGAGTGGGTGGCGGGCTCCTGGTCGTCGACCTGGACCGGGTTGATCACCACCCGGTCGCCGATCTGCCAGCGGCGCACGCCGGCGCCCATGCGTACGATCACGCCGGACGCGTCGGAGCCGAGCACGTGGAACGGCTGGTCGTGGCGCGCGGCGAAACCGCCGGTCTTGCCGATTCGCTTGAGGAAGTTGAAGGTGGGCAGCGGCTCGAAGGTGGCGGACCAGACGGTGTTGTAGTTGATGGAGCTGGCCATCACCGCGACCAGCACCTCGTCGGGTGCCAGTTCGGGCATCGGCACGCCGCTCACCCGCAGGGACTTGCGGACGTCCTTGTCCGTCACGCCCTTGAACATGTCCACGTCTTCAATGCGGGTGTGGGTGGCCGTGTATTCGGCGGGCAGCTTCTCCCGCGCTAGCTCGTCGGGTGTCGCTCCGGAAATCACCGCTTCAGCCAAAGAATCCATTTGACCCCCTCGTCATCGAAAGGCCGCGGCCGTCGAATGGCATGGGGATAATCCATTCCGCACGCGTGCCGAAAAACCTTCTTGGTCGTTCATGGAATGGGCCGCAATAAGCCTGCCTGGCAAATGGGCCGGAATTGGCGAAGAGGACGGGTGGCGGTGCGTCCGTACCTCTGGAAGGGAAAGAGGTAACCGTCCCCCTGGGGCCCGCCTTTCCGGGCTCCGGCGCTGTGGCGTCGGTCATCGGTCAAGCAGGAGCGCGATCACTACTCAACAGTAGGCTCCGGCAACTCCAGGACCAACCCTTAAAGAACCCCTACGGAGTCCTTTCACCCGCCCACCAGGGGTGGCGACTGGGGTTTTCGTGACGACAATGTTTCGGCCCCCGGGAACCGCTGCGCGGTGGCGGTTCCCGCTCGGCGGCGGCGGCTTGATTAGGCACGGGGCGCACAAAGCCGCGACCGCCGACCCCTTACCGCCGCGCGGGCACGCGGGCACGCGGGCACGCGGAAATAAGAGCCCGGCGGTCTGTCTCGGATATGCTACGGGAAGGCAGGGTGGGATACGCCGGCGGCAGGCGGAGGAACCGGCTTGCCGGTTCGGCGCGGCCGGGCTCCCGGAGCAGTGGAAAAGCGGCGGACCGGCGGGTGACAGCGCGTTTACCCGGGATTGACGCACCGGGCGGCGGCCGACGGCTTCCGGCCAGGTGGCCGGGCGGCACGCTCCGCTTCGGACATATCGCACGGCCGGACGGGCCAGTTTAGGGATCGATACGGTAAAATTTCAAGCATGGAAGGGCCTAAGCAGAGTCGCCGTGAGCGGCTTCGGGCGGAGACCGCCGCAGAGATCAAGACGATCGCGCTCAAGCACATGGCCCGCGAGGGCGCCCCCGCCCTGTCGCTACGGGCGATCGCGCGCGAGATGGGAATGACCGCGGGAGCGCTCTACAGCTATTACGACACCCGCGACGACCTGATCACGGCGCTGATCGCCGATGTCTACACCTCGATGGCGGAGCGGCTGGAAGCCGCCCTCGCCCGGGTGGGGCCGGGCGATTCGGCGGGCGCGATCGTCGCGTACGGAGTGGCGTATCGCGAATGGGCGATCGCCAACTCGGAGAAGTTCCAGCTCGTCTACGGCGCTCCGCTGTCCGACTATCACAAACCGGAGAACGGCCCGGCCGTCGAGGCGTCGCACCGCGTGTGCAGGCGGCTCGCGGACCTGGTGGTGGCCGCGGCCCCGGCCATGCTCAGCGGGCCGCCGCCCGCCTACGACTGGGCCGACTTCGGCCCCCGCCTGGCCGCCGACCTCAACGAGACCCACCCCGCCCTGACACCGGATCTGCTGGCGCTCACGCTGCGCATCTGGGGCCGCATGCACGGCCTGGTCATGCTGGAGGTGTACGGGCACCTGCGCGACCTGGCCCGGGAGCCGGCGAAGCTGTTCCGCTCGGAGATGCTCGACCTGGTGGAGTCGCTGGGAATGCCGGTGGAGGGCGCGAGGACCCCGACCGACACGGCCGTCGACGGCTGAGCCTTCCGCACGCGCGGGACGGAGGCGACGCGCACGTCGCCGGGAAATCGGCCTTGGCGGGGCTCCGCGGTGCGCGGTGCCCCGCCAAGGCGGGCCACACGCCCGTGGCGGCGCGGGGGTCGCCGGCCACGAGCGTGGGGGTCTTCGGGGGGAGCGCCCGCCGGGTCAGTCCCCGACGACGGCTCCGTCCACCGGGCTCGGGGTCGCCGGGACGGCGGCCTCGGCGGCCGGCGTCTGCGGGTGGTGCGCCACCTTCAGCGCCAGGGCGGCCAGCACTCCGACGATGGGCAGCACGGCGGCCACGTACCCGGCGTTCTGGAGGCCGTCCACGATGTCGGAGGCGCTCGGCCCCGGCGGGTGGTCGTAGTCCAGGCCGTGGTTGGCGATGGCGACCAGGGCGGCCAGGCCCATGGCGCCGCCGACCTGCTGGGCGGTGGAGACCAGGGCCGAGGCGACGCCCTGCTCGTGCGGGGCCACTCCGGCGCCCGCGCCGGTGAACACGCCGGTGAAGACCATGCCGCCGCCGAAGCCCCACACGATGATGCCCGGCACCAGCGCCCAGAACGAGCCGCCGTCGGACATGCCCAGGACGAGCAGCGCCACGCCGAGCCCGTAGAGGAAGCAGCCCGGTGCGAGCGTCAGGCGCAGGCCGATCTTGTCCAGCAGGATGCTGGAGGCCAGGCCGGCGCCCAGCGAGGTGGCGATCGCGACCGGCAGGAAGGCGAACCCGGCCTTCAGCGGGCTGTATCCGAGCACCGGCTGGAGGTAGGTGGTGTAGATGTAGAACGACGCGGCCAGGGTGCACATGAACAGGAAGGCGATGATCGCCGTCGGCCCCTGCCTGCTGTTGAGGATCAGGCGCAGCGGCGCCAGCGGGTTCCTCACCCGCTGCTCCACCGCGACGAACACCAGGAGCAGCACCACGCCGATGGCGATCGTGCCCAGGCCGCGGAAGGTCGTCCAGCCCTCCTCCGGGCCGCTGACCAGGCCGAGGACGATCAGGGTGGAGCCCGCGGTGCCGAGCACCGCGCCGGGGATGTCGAAGCCGAGGTCCGTGTTGCGCGGCGGGTCGGCGGGCAGCACCAGGGGCGCGGCGACCAGGGCGGCGGCGGCGAGCGGCACGTTGACCAGGAAGACCGCCTCCCAGCCCCAGATGTCCGTCAGCACGCCGCCGAGCAGCGAGCCCGCGGCGAGGCCGGCGCTTCCGGTGGCTCCCCAGATGGCCATGGCGCGGTTGCGCTCGGGGCCCTCGGCGAAGCCGATGAACAGCAGGGCCAGCACGGCCGGGAAGAGCAGCGCGCCGCCGATGCCCTGCACGGCGCGGGCCGCCACCAGCAGGCCGGCGTCGTCGGAGATCCCGCCCACGAGGGAGGAGATCCCGTACAGGGAGATCGCCAGGGTGAAGATGCGGCGCGGCCCGAGCCGGTCGACGGAGCGGCCGCCGAACAGCAGCAGACCACCGAAGCCCACGGCGTAGGCGCTCACGACCCACTGCAACGACTGGGCCGAGAAGTCGAGCCCACTACCGATGTCGGGCAGCGCGACATAGACGATGTTGTAGTCGATAGCGATGATGAACTGCGCGAATGCCAGCAGCGCGAGCATGAGCCCGGCCCGCGGCCGTGGGGGCGCTTGTGTGGTGCCCACAGTCGATGACTCTTTCCATGACGGTCCGTCACCGGCCACTGCTTGGCTGGTGGGTTCGGGGAGCGGCCCGGGGTTCGCCGGCGGCTGCCGAGCCGCGGTCTGTTCAGACGTCACGTCCGTACGGTGTCCGGTTGCCTAGACGCTGCGCAACATTTGAACAGTGTGTAGCTTCTGAACACAGTCTAGAGAGTGAGCGGGGTCGAGTGTCAAGGAGGGTCCGCACGACCGGTGGTGACGGTCACTCACCCGGGTGACGCCCCTCGGGCGCGTACGGCCCCAGGAAGAGGGAAGAGGGCGAGGTCAGCGGGCGTGCGGGCCGGTTACCCGCACACGAAACGGCCGCCGCGCGGGGTGACCGGTCGTCACCCCGCGCGGCGGCCGTGGCGGGTTACGGATCAGGTCCGGCGCGGCACCGGGATCACGTACCGGCTGAAGACCAGCTCCCGCATGACGTCGTCGCCGCCCTCGACGATCGAGACGTAGCGGATGTCGCGGAGCAGCTTTCCGATGGGCGACTCGTGGGTGTACCCGAGCCCGCCGAACATCTCCGAGCCGACACTGGCCACGTCCCAGCCCGCCTGGCCGCAGAACATCTTGGCGGTCAGCGCGGACTTCAGCGTGCCCTGCCGGGCGAAGACGGTGGCCGGGTCCGGTCCGCCCATGATCTGGTCGTAGTCGCGGGCCGCCTTCAGACAGTGGCTCTTCATGACGTCGATCTGCATCTCCATCTGCCCGAGCCGCTGGGCGAACACCGGGCTGTCGAGCAGGGTGCCGTCCCGGAACGGCTTGCTCTTGGCGTAGATCATGCAGTGGTCGCGGATCCGCCGGGCGACGCCGATCGCGGTCGCCGCGATCAGGATCCGGCTGGCGTTCAGGCCGATCTCCAGCAGCCGCAGCCCGGAGCCCGCCAGCAGGTGGGCGGCGGGCACCCGGCAGTGGTCGAGCCGCACCTGGTAGGTGTGCGAGGCGCGCAGGCCGATGACGTCCCACCGCTTCACGATCTCGACCCCGGGCGTGTCCCGGGGCACCAGCACGGCCAGGTACGACTCCGGGTCGTCCGCCGCCCGGGCGACGACGATCAGGAAGTCGGCGAAATCCGTGTTGGTGGAGAAGAACTTCTCCCCTGTGACGACCAGGTCGTCCCCCTCGCGGGAGGCGATCGTCTCGATCTTGTTCAGCTCGCTGCCCGCGGTGCGCTCGCTGCCCAGCGTCGCGCAGAACGAGCCGCGCTCGGCCATGGGCGCCAGGTACGTCGCCTTCAGCTCCTCGGACCCGTACAGCTGCACCATGCTGGTGCCCAGGACCGAGATGAACAGCGTGAACGCCACCCCGGCGTCGCCGTACGCCAGCTCGTTGACGATCTCGACGCTGTCCTCCAGGCCGAACCCGCGGCCGCCGGCCTCCTCGGGCAGCCACCAGTTCGCCAGGCCCGTCTCGCGGAAGGTGTCGTACAGCTCCAGCGGCTTGTCCGCCAGCGCGTCCACCGGTGCGTCGCCGCCGAGCGCGCCCTTGACGAACCGGCGCACGGTCTTCAGATCCTCTGGTTTCATCGTCCCACCCTTCACTCGACGAACGCACGCTTGATGAGGCTTTCGACGTCCATGGCGTCGAACTCCTCGTCCACCTGGTCCGCTGCCTCGTCCTCGCCGTCCTGCTGCTGCTCCGCCTCCGGCGCGTCCTCGGGGAAGAGCAGTTCCCGAAGCCGCCTGGCCAGTGCCGCCGGTGTCGGGTAGTTGAAGATCACCGTCGCCGGGACCTGGATGCCGGTGTCCGCCTTGACCTGGTTGCGGAACTCCACACCGCTGAGGGAGTCGAAGCCGATCTCCTTGAAGCTCAGCTCCGGGTCGATGTCGTCGACGTCCGGGTAGCCGAGCACCGCGGCGGCGGTGGTCAGCAGCAGGTTCAGCAGCTCCTCGATCTGCTCGTCGGGCGACAGGCCCGCCAGCCGCCCGGCGATCGGCGGCTCGGCCCGCTCCTCCTCGACGCGCTCGACGCGCCGGCGCTGCGGCCGGACCAGGCCGCGCAGCAGCGCGGGCACGGTGTCCTGCTGCTGGAGCGCCGCCCGGTCGAGCACCACGGGCACCACGGCCGCCGTGTCCAGGGCGAGTGCGGCGTCGAACAGCGCGGCGCCCTTGTCGGCGGCCAGCGGCACCATGCCGCCGCGCCGGAACCGCGCCAGGTCCACCTCGCTCAGCTCGCCCGCCATGCCCAGCTCCCACGGGCCCCAGGCCAGCGACAGGGCCGGCAGGCCGGCGGCCCGGCGGCGGGCGGCCAGGGCGTCGAGGAAGGCGTTGGCCGCGGCGTAGTTGGCCTGCCCGGCGTTGCCGAGCGTGCCGACGACGGACGAGTACAGGACGAACGCCGACAGGTCGCGGTCCTTCGTCAGCTCGTGCAGGTGCCAGGCGGCGTCGGCCTTCGGCGCGAACACCCCGTCGAGCCGCTGCGGCGTCAGGGACTCCGCGGGGCCGTCGTCGAGCACGCCCGCGAGGTGGACGACCGCGGTCAGCGGCGCGTGCGCCGGTATCCGCGCGATCTGTTCGGCGAGCGCGGCCCGGTCGGACACGTCGCAGGCGGCCTGCGTGACCTCGGCGCCCAGCCTGGCCAGGTCGGCGGCCAGGTCGGCCGCGCCCGGGGCCGCGTCCCCGCGGCGGCTGAGCAGCAGCAGGTGCCGCACCCCGCGCTCGGCCACCAGGTGCCGCGCGAACAGCGCGCCGAGCCCGCCGGTGGCGCCCGTCAGCAGCACCGTGCCGTCGGGGTCCCACGCCGGCCGTTCGACCCGCGCCGTACGGGCCGGGGCCAGCCGCGGCACGTACGCGGTGCCGGAGCGCAGGGCCACCTGCGGCTCGCCGGACAGCTCCAGCGCCGCCAGGGCGCGCGCCGACTCCTCGGTGCCGTCCGTGTCGACCAGGACGAACAGGTCCGGGTGCTCGGCCTGCGCCGACCGCACCAGGCCCCACACGGCCGCGCCGGCCGGGTCGGGGTCCTCGTCCGGGGTGACGGCCACCGCGCCGCGGGTCACGATCACCAGCGGGCCCTGGCCGGACCGCTCGTCGCGCAGCCGCTTCTGCACCAGGGCCAGCGCGTCGTGCGCGGCCCGGCGGGCGGCGGCGGGCACGTCCGGCTCCCCGTCCGCGGCCACGCGCACCAGCTCCCGGCCGTCCGCCGGACGCCCGGAGCCGGCCGCCTCGGCCGACGCCGTCCAGTCCACGGCGTACAGCGAGTCGGTCACCGCGCCGCCGGTCAGCTGCTCGACGGACGCCGGCACGAAGGCCAGCGAGTCGACCGTCAGCACCGGCGCGCCGCCGGGCCCGGTGATCCGCAGCGCCACCTCGTGCTCGCCCCTGCGGGTCACCCGCACCCGCAGGTCCTGGCCGGCGAGCGCGTGCAGGGACACGCCCGACCAGGCGTACGGCAGCAGCGCCTGCCCGGGGTCGATGCCGGTGAACAGCGCCAGCACCGGGTGCAGGGCCGCGTCGAACAGCGCCGGGTGGACGGCGAAGCCCCTGGCGGCGCGCGGGGTGTCCTCCGGCAGCCGGACCTCGCCGTAGACCTCGTCGTCGCCCACGCGCCACAGGGCGCGCAGGCCCTGGAAGGTGCGCCCGTACGCGTAGCCGCGGTCGGCCAGCTCCGGGTAGAAGTCGGCCAGGTCGACCGGCTCGGCCTCCGGCGGCGGCCACGCCTCGGACGCCTCCGGCGCGTCGGGCACCGGGCCCGGCGCGGCGGCCAGGAACCCGGTCGCGTGCCGGGTCCACGGCCCGGCTGCCTGGGACGCCGCGCGGGAGTAGACGCCGATCTCCCGGCGGCCCGCCTCCTCGGGCGCGCCGACGACGATCTGGAGCCGTACGGCGTCGGCGTCGAGCGTCAGGGGCGCCTGAAGGGTCAGCTCCTCCACGCCGCCGCAGCCGGCGCCGTCCACGGCGTGCAGCGCGGCCTCCACGAACGCCGCCCCGGGGAAGACCGTGGCGCCGAAGACGGCGTGGTCGGCCAGCCAGGCGTCGTCGGCGGGCGAGACACGGCCGCTGAGGACCAGCTGGTCGCCGACGGCCAGGTCGGTGGACGCGGCCAGGAACGGGTGGTCCAGGGCGGCCAGGCCCGCGCGGGTGACGTCGCCCTGCGGCGCCGCGGGCAGCGCCCAGTACCGCTGCCGGTCGAACGCGTAGGTGGGCAGGTCCACGCGGTGCCCGGTGACGCCCAGGGCGGTCAGGTAGGCCGCCCAGTCGACGGTCACGCCTGCGACGTGCAGCCGCGCCAGCGCCTCGGCGGCGGCGCGCGCCTCGGGCCGCCCCTTGCGGACGACCGGGACCGCCGGCACGTCCGGCGCGGTGTCGGCCAGGATCTCCTGGGCCATGGCGGACAGCACCCCGTCGGGGCCGGCCTCGACCAGGACCTCGGCGCCGGCCTCCACCGCGGCGCGCACGCCGTCGGCGAACCGCACGGCCTCCCGCACGTGGCGCACCCAGTACTCGGGCTGCTCCAGCGCGCCGTCCTCGGCGATGGCGCCGGTGACGTTGGAGACGACCGCCAGGCGCGGCGGCGCGTACGACACCGACCGGGCCACCTCGCGGAACTCCGCCAGCATGGGCTCCATCAGCGGCGAGTGGAAGGCGTGCGAGACCCGCAGCCGGGTCGTCTTGCGGTCCTCGGCGGCGAGCGCCGCCTCGACCTCGGCGACCGCGTCCTCCTCACCGGAGATCACCGTGGACGTCGGGCCGTTGACGGCGGCGACGGAGACGGTGTCCTCGTAGCCCTCCAGCGCGGCGCGGACCTCGTCCTCCCCGGCCTGTACGGCCACCATGGTGCCGCCCCTGGGCAGGGCCTGCATCAGCCGGCCGCGGGCGGCGACCAGGCGGGCGGCGTCGGCGAGCGAGAACACGCCGGCCACGTGCGCGGCGGCCAGCTCGCCGATGGAGTGCCCGACCAGGACCGCGGGGGTCACGCCCAGCGACTCCAGCAGCCGGTAGGCGGCCACCTCGAAGGCGAACAGCGCGGGCTGCGTCATCGCGGTCTCGTGCAGCAGCCCGGCCCGCTCGGAGTCGGGGTCGGCGGCCACCACCTCGTCGACCGGGTGCTCCAGCAGCGGGTCGAGCGCGGCGCACACCTCGCGCCACGCGCGGGCGAACACCGGGAAGGTCCGCACCAGTTCACGGCTCATGCCCAGCCGCTGGCTGCCCTGCCCGGAGAACAGCACGCCCACGGCCCGCGCGGCCGCCGCGCTGCCGGTGACGACGCCCGCGTGGCGGTCGCCCGCGGTCAGCGCGTCGAGACCGGCCAGCAGTTCCTCGCGTCCGGCGCCCAGCACCACCGCGCGGTGGTCGAAGGCCGTCCGGTCCCTGACGAGGGACCAGGCGACGTCCGCCGCGGCGGGCGCCGGGTCGGCGGCGGCCGCCTCGCGCAGCCGCAGGGCCTGGCCGGTCAGCGCGCGGGCGCCGCGCGCGGACACCAGCCACGGCAGGACGGGCCGCTCCCGCTCGTCGGCCTGCTCCTGGCCGGCCTCGCCGGCCGGGCCCTGGGCGCCGGCCGGGTCCTGCCACGGGTCGCCCTCTTCGAGGATCACGTGCACGTTGGTGCCGCTGATGCCGAACGACGAGACGCCGGCCCGCCGCGGCCGGCCGGTCGGGGCCCACTCCCGCGGCTCTGTCAGCAGGGCCACGGCGCCGGCAGACCAGTCGATGTGGTGCGACGGCTCGTCGGCGTGCAGCGTCCGCGGCAGCACACCGTGCCGCATGGCCATGATCATCTTGATCACGCCGGCGACGCCCGCCGCGGCCTGGGTGTGCCCGATGTTCGACTTCAGCGAGCCCAGCCACAGCGGGTGCTCGCGGCCCTGCCCGTACGTCGCCAGCAGCGCCTGCGCCTCGATCGGGTCGCCCAGCGCGGTGCCGGTACCGTGCGCCTCGACCGCGTCCACGTCCGCCGGGGACAGGCCGCCGCCGGCGAGCGCCTGGCGGATCACCCGCTCCTGCGACGGGCCGTTCGGCGCGGTGAGCCCGTTGCTCTCACCGTCCTGGTTGACGGCGCTGCCGCGCAGCACCGCCAGCACGCGGTGGCCGTTGCGCCGCGCGTCGGACAGCCGCTCCAACACCAGTACGCCCACGCCCTCGGACCAGCCGGTGCCGTCGGCCGCGTCCGAGAACGCCTTGCAGCGGCCGTCGGCGGCGAGCCCGCCCTGCCGCGCGAACTCCGCGAACATGCCGGGCGTCGACATCACGGTCACGCCGCCCGCCAGGGCCAGCGTGCAGCCGCCGGACCGCAGGGACTGGGCCGCCAGGTCCAATGCCACCAGCGACGACGAGCAGGCGGTGTCGACGGTCACCGCGGGCCCTTCCAGGCCCAGGGTGTAGGCGACCCGGCCGGACACCACGCTGGAGGCGGAGCCGGTCAGCGCGTATCCGCCGAGGTTGTCGGGCACGTCGTTCAGCCGCGGGAGGTAGTCCTGGCTCATGGCGCCCAGGAAGACCGCGGTGCGGCTGCCGTGCAGCGCCGCCGGGTCCTGGCCGGCCCGCTCCAGGGCCTCCCACACCGCTTCCAGCACCAGCCGCTGCTGCGGGTCCATGGACAGCGCCTCGCGCGGGCTGATGCGGAAGAAGCCCGCGTCGAAGTCCCCGGCGTCCGCCAGGAACCCGCCCCTGGCGGCGAAGTCGGCGCCGGGCTCCACCTGCCAGCCGCGGTCCTCCGGGAAGCCGGTGATCGCGTCCACGCCCTCGGACACCAGCCGCCACAGGTCCTCGGGAGAGGCCACGCCGCCGGGCAGCCGGCAGCTCATGCCGACGATCGCGACGGGGTCGTCGGCGGCCGCGGCGCCCGCCTCGGGGACGCTGTCGCCGGCCTCGGTCCCGGACAGCTCCTCGCCCAGGTGCCGGACGAGCGCGGTGGGGGTCGGGTAGTCGAAGAGCAGCGAGGTCGGCATCCGCAGGCCGGTCGCGGTGTTCAGCCGGTTGCTCAGCTCCACCGCCGTCACCGAGTCGAAGCCGAGTTCCTTGAACGTGCTGTCGGCCTGGACCAGCTTGGGGTCGGCGTGCCCGAGCACGACCGCCGCCTGGGAGCGGACCAGCGTCCACAGCTCCTGGTCGGTCAGGCCGGCGGGCTTCGCCTGCGCGGGCTCTGCCTCGGGCGCGGCGGCCGTTGCGGCGGCTTTGAAGGTTTCGGGTCGCGGCGCCCACGCCTCGGCGGGCTCCCCGGCGACCCAGTACGGCTGCCGGTCGAAGGCGTACGTGGGCAGCTCCACCCGGCGGGCGCCGGAGAAGAGCGGCCGCCAGTCGACGGCCACGCCCTTGGTGTGCAGTTCGGCCACGGACAGCAGCAGGCGGCGGGCCTCGTCGTCGCCCCTGCGCAGCGTGCCCTGCACCACCGCCGCGTCGCCGACCGTGTCCTGGAGGGCCTGGGTCAGCACCGGGTGCGGGCTGATCTCCACGAACACCCCGTACCCGTCCTCGGCCAGCGCCGCGACGGTCTCCGCCAGCCGCACCGGCCGGCGCAGGTTGCGGTACCAGTACTCGGCGTCCAGCTCGGCGGCGTGCGCCCGGGCGGCGGTGACCGTGGAGTAGAACGCGACGCCGCTGTCGGTCGCCGTGATGCCGTCGCCGACCCGCAGCACCTCCTCGCGGATCGCCTCGACCTGGGCGGAGTGGGACGCGTAGTCCACCGGGATGACCTTGGCGCGCACGCCCCGCGCCTCGTACGCGGCGACGGCCTCGCGCACCGCGTCCACCGCGCCGGCGATGACGACCGCGTTGGGGCCGTTGACGGCCGCGACCGACACCCGGGTCTCGTCCACCTGCTCGGCGGGCAGGGCCACGGAGGCCAGCGTGCCGCGGCCGGACAGGCCCGCGTCGATGGCGCGGCTGCGCCCGACCGACAGGCGCAGCCCGTCGGCCAGCGAGATCAGGCCCGCCGCGCAGGCGGCGGCGATCTCGCCCTGCGAGTGCCCCACGACGGCGTCGGGCAGCACGCCGACCGAGCGCCACACCTCGGCCAGGGACACCATCACCGCGAACAGGGCGGGCTGCACCACGTCCACGCGGGCCAGCGCGGCCTCGTCGCCGAGCACGTCCCGCAGCGACCAGTCGACCAGGCCGTCCAGCAGCCGCTCGCACTCCTCCATCCGCGCGGCGAACACCGGGGAGGACTCCCACAGGCCCCGGGCCATGCCGGTCCACTGCGAGCCCTGGCCCGGGAACACCCACACCACGCCGGAGCCGGCGGCGGCGGTGCCCGCCACGGCCCGCGGCGACGGCTCGCCCGCCGACAGCGCCGACAGGCCGTCCAGCAGCTCGGACCGATCCGCCGCGACCACGACCGCGCGGTGCTTCAGCGCCGACCGGGTGGTCACCGCCGAGTAGCCGACGTCGGCCGGGCGCAGGTCCGGGTCCGACTCCAGCCAGTCCCGCAGCCGCCCGGCCTGGGCCCGCAGCGCCGCCTCGGACCGGGCCGACACCGGCACGGGCACCGGGCCGCGGGACTCGGGTACGGGCGCCTGAGCGGGCGCGGCGGGCGGAGCGGCGACGACGAGGTGGCAGTTCGTGCCTCCGATGCCGAACGAGCTGACCCCGGCGACCCGCGGCCCGTCGGGCCACGGACCCGTGGCGTCGTTCACCCGCAGCCGCCACTCCTCCAGCGGTATCGCGGGGTGGGGCTCGGTGAAGTTGAGGCTCGCCGGGAGCGCGCCGTGCTTCAGCGACAGCGCGACCTTGATCAGCCCGACGACGCCGGCCGCGGCGTCGAGGTGCCCGATGTTCGTCTTCACCGACCCGACGAGCAGCGGCTGCCCGGCGGCGCGGTCCGCGCCGAGCACCGCGCCGAGCGCGCCGGCCTCGACCGGGTCGCCCGCCCGGGTGCCGGTGCCGTGCAGCTCGACGTACCGTACGTCGCCGGGCTCGACCCCGGCCCGGGCGTACGCCTCCCGCAGCAGGGCCTGCTGCGCGTCGCTGTCGGGGACGGTCAGGGCCTGGCCGTCGCCGTCGTGGTTGACCGCGCCGCCGAGCAGCACGCAGTAGACCGGGTCGCCGTCGGCGACCGCGTCCTCAAGGCGCTTGAGGACCACCACGCCGGCGCCCTCGCCGCGGACGAAGCCGTTGGCCCGCGCGTCGAAGGTGTACGAGCGGCAGTCCGGGGACAGCGCGCCGGCCCGCGCGAGGGCCAGCGTGCTCTCCGGCACCAGGTTCAGGTGCACGCCGCCGGCCAGGGCCAGCCCGGTGGCGCCCGACAGCAGGCTCTCGCACGCCATGTGCACGGCGACCAGGGAGGAGGACTGGGCGGTGTCCACCGTCAGGCTCGGCCCGTGGAAGCCCAGTTGGTGCGACACCCGGTTGGCGATCACACCCCGGCTCAGGCCGGCCACCGAGTGGTGGGACACGGCGTCGGGCCCCTGCCGGTGGACGAGCGAGGCGTAGTCGTCGCCCGTGGCGCCCAGGAACACCGCGGTGCGGCTGCCGCGCAGGCTCTCCGGCGCCGCGCACGCGTCCTCCAGCGCCTCCCAGCTGAGTTCGAGCGCCAGGCGCTGGCGCGGGTCCATGACGGCGGCCTCGCGCGGGGAGACGCCGAAGAACCCGGCGTCGAACTCGGCGACGCGGTCCAGGAAGCCGCCCCGCGAGAACGGGGCCAGCTCCGGCACGTCGTACCCCCGGCCGGGCGGCGCGTCGGTGATCGCGTCGGCGCCGCCGTGCAGCAACCGCCAGAAGCCGTGGATGTCCTCCGCACCCGGGA
The DNA here is from genome assembly GCF_031932565.1 of Streptomyces sp. B1866. Taxonomy (NCBI): domain Bacteria; kingdom Bacillati; phylum Actinomycetota; class Actinomycetes; order Kitasatosporales; family Streptomycetaceae; genus Streptomyces; species Streptomyces sp. B1866. Next base: position 4,527 of record NZ_JAVSCF010000101.1, on the reverse strand, counting down.
CCCGGCACGACATGCCGACGACGGCAACGGCACGCTGATTCATCGGGATTCTCCGTTCCTCTGCATAACTTCCAGGCCTCTCCAGCCCGCCATAGCTTTCTTTTCGTGTCCGGCCCGCCGGCTTCCCGAACGGTCGTTTTCTCACCGAGGCCGGCCCCGCCGTATTCCGCGCCGTCGCAGCGGAATCCGACGAGTGAAATCCGGCCGGCGGGTGCCGAGGACGCGGATATCGCGCCCCGGCCACCCGCGTGCGTTACCGCCCGGCCGATCCGTACGATTCGGTCATTCCTTTTTGCGCTGCTCCCAGCCGCGTCCGATCGTCCGGATCAGCGACGGGTAGACGATCGTGTACCGCAGCGGCAGGATGGCGGCCATATACGCCTTTCCGAGCACTCCGTTGGTCTTCACCAGCACGCCCATCTGCGCGTGGTAGCCGCCGGCGTCGTCACTGACCCAGCCGATGTGCATCAGCGCGTGCACGGTGCTGTTGGCGAGTTCGGACACCCACTCGGTGTCCGTCTGGTACACCGAGGTGAACGGCTTGGTGGGCAGGTCAGGCCCGCGCGGCCCCTCCAGGAGGTCCGCCGGCAGCCGGTCGCGCAGCGACGGCACCCGCTTGTTGACGCCGGTGTCCGGCTTGTCCCAGCCCATGACCCTGCCGATCTGCCAGCGGACGGCGAACAGCGCCCGGGTGGCGGGTGACAGCTGACGGTCCGGCTGGTCGTCGACGGTGGCGAACTGCCGCACCAGCAGCTTCAGGTCGTCGGGACCGCCCGGCGTCGGCAACCGCCACAGATCCTCAAGTTTGAAATCCTGCGCGAACTCGTGAATCCGCCACGGCCGTGAGGTGTACTCGGTCTTCGGGAGCCTCATTCACGGACCTCCATCCTTGCTCGAACCGATGCGAATCGAACCCTACGCTGTCGCGGCGCGGCCTTACCGCACGGGCTCAACTCGACACCGCCGCACGCCGATCCGGCCACCGCACCGGCCGCGGCCACCACCGAGACGGACACGCCGTCGCATATCCACCCCTTTCCGGTCCGGAACACGCCGCGGCCGCCGGCGGTAACGAAAACCGCCGCGGCAGCAGCTGTTCCGGACGTTCGGCGCGTCACGCGCGAGAGCGGCCACAGCCGAAATACGGGACCGCATACCCGTCAGCCGGCGACCAGGTCCACCTTCGCCTTCCGGTTCCGCGGCCGCAGCTCCAGGCGGGTGCCGTGCTCCGGCACGAGGACGACGGTGCGGTTGCGCGGCGTCTCCGGCCTGGGGTCGGGACGGCGCAGCTCACACGCGGTCAGCACCTCGCGCAGCATGGTCTTCGCCTCGAAGATCGCGATCCGGTCGCCGAGGCAGCGGATGTGCCCGCCGCCGAACGGAATCCACGTGTACGAACCGGGCTTGACGTTCAGGAACCGCTCCGGGCGGAACTCGTCCGGCTCCGGGTAGCGGGCCGGGTCGCGGTTGACCAGGTAGCCGCTGGGCCACAGCAGCATGCCGGGCTCGTAGCGCACCCCGCCCACCTCGATCGGCTTCATGACCTCCCGGGGGATGATCTGCGGGGTCGGCGGACGCAGCCGCAGCACCTCGTGCACCACCGCCGTGAGGTAGGCGTCGCTCTCCCCCTCCGCCATCTCGGCCATGACCCGGTCGAGCACCGCCGGCTCGCGGCTGAGGAACTCCAGCGCCCAGCAGATGGCCGCGGCCGTCGTCTCCGTACCGGCCAGGAACATGGTCATCAGCTCGTCGCGCAGTTCCACCCCGCTCAGCGGCGAACCGTCCTCGTTCCGGACGGCGAGGAGCACGGAGAGCATGTCGTCACCGAGGTCGCCCGAGTCCAGGCGCTCCTTGACGGCCTGCGCGATCAGCTCGTCCACCCGCTCACGGGCCTTCAGGAAGTCGTGCACGCCCAGCGGCCGCAGCGCCCGCAGCAGCCGGATCGTCCGCGGCTTCACCCGGTGCAGCATGATCATCGACGCCTTGCGGCGGTTGAAGTCCATCATGTCCATGAGCCCGTCGAACAGCTCCTGCCAGCACGACGGGACCACCTTCCCGAAGACGACCTCGCGGATCACCTCCGTGGTGAACCGGTGGACGTACGGGTGCAGCGAGACGACCTTGTTCCGCGGCCACGACGCGACGGCCTTCCTGGCCAGCGCGGTCGCCGACGTCTCGATGCGCTGGAGGGCGTCGCCCTTCAGGCTCGGCATGAGGGTCTTGCGCCGGGCGGTGTGCTCGTCCTCGTCCTGCCAGGCGAGCCCGGTCTGACCGGTGAACTTCTCGATCACCTCGCTGCCGTTCCCGGTGTGCAGGACGTCGCGCGGCGCCAGGAATATCGTCTTCACCTCGTCCGGGTCCGAGATCGCGTAGATCTCCTTGCCGGGGACGATGTTGATCCGGAACCGGCTGCCGTAGCGCTCGCGGCACTCCGTCATGAACTTCGACGAGTTCCGGAAGTACTTCAGCGCCTGGAGCATCGGGGCCCCCTCGGGACCGCCGAGCGAGGAAGCGGGGACGACGGACTGCTGCGTGGTGAGGGCGGAGTGGTCGACCGGGCACCCGCCGGCGGCGGCCGCGGCCGCCATCTCCTCCGCGGTCACACCCGGCAGGGACGAGCCGGGAGCCGTGTGGGGATTCTCCATGTCTTTCTTCCTTGTCTCGAAACGTAACTCGTCAGGCCCGAAGGTCACTTCGTCCAGGCCGTCGCGGACAGGGGGCCGGCCGCGCCAGGGCAGTGCCTGTCATCGCCTCAGCCACCCTTCGATCGCGTCGGCGGTGGCCGCGGACCCGGCTTCGAGCAGGGCGAAGTGGTCGGCGGCCAGCTCCACCTGGTCGTCGCAGACCTCCCAGGCGGGCCAGTCCGGTGCGGAACCGCTCGCGCCGAGCGGCTCGGCCGCCCGGACCATCAGGGTCGGCGCGGACACGGCCGCGTCGGCACGCCGCTCGCCGAGCAGGCGGGTGTACGTGCCCATGGCCAGCCAGCTCGCGTCGTCGATCTCCACGGCCCGCTGCTCGCGCTCCAGGATCGCGGTCAGCGCCCCGGCGAACACCCGGCCGAACTCCTCCGGCCCGCCCTCGGGCGCGAGGGTGTCGAGCAGGACCACGCCCGCCGGAGCCCGGCCCGCCGCCTCGAACCGGGCGGCCAGGGAGTGCGCGACGACACCGCCCATCGAGTAGCCGACCAGCACGAACGGCTCGTCGCCGACGGCCCGGCGGACCGCGTTCTCCAGAACCTCCAGCGCGGCGTCCCACGACGCGGGCGCCGGCTCGGAGCCGCGGAATCCCGGCAGCGAGCAGACGAGCACGTCCCGCTCCCCGTCGAAGCGGTCGGCCAGCCGCAGGAACTGCTCCGGGCCGGAGCCGACCACGTACACGTAGGAGGGCACGCAGACCAGCTTCGGCCCGCCCTGCCCGGTCGCCAGCCGCACGACGTGGCCGTCGGGCTCCGCCAGTTCGGCGGCCGACGCGAAGGCGGGCCGGAACCGCGACGCCTCGACCAGCCACGGCAGCGCCTGGGCCATCGTGCCCGACGCGGCGGCGTGCCGGAGCAGGGTGCTCAGCGTCCCGGGCGTCCCGGAGACTCCGTGGCCGTTCTGCGGTACGGGCGCGGAACCGGCGCCCCGGCTCCCGGAGGGCGACGCACCGCCGAGGTCCGACAGGAGCTGCCGGGCCACGTTCGCGGGAGTCGGGTGGTCGAAGACGAAGGCGGCGGGCAGCGCCAGGCCGGTCGCCTGGGACAGCCGGTTGCGCAGCTCGACCGCGCTCAGCGAGTCCATCCCCAGGTCCTTGAACGCCCGGTCGGGGTCGACCTCGGCGGCGGAGGCGTGCCCGAGGACCGACGCCACCTGGGCCCGCACCACCTCCAGCACGACCTCCTTCCGCTCGGTCTCCACGACCCCGGCGAGCCGCTGCGCCAGCGAGCCGCCCGCCTGGGCGCGCCGCGCCGGGATCCGCACCAGGCCGCGCAGCAGGGCGGGCAGCAGGCCCGCCCGCGCCTGGCCGCGCAGTACGGCCGCGTCGAGCCGCACCGGCACCAGCAGTGCCGCGCCCGATCCCAGGGCCCGGTCGAACAGCTCCGGGGCCTCCTCGACCGGCAGCGGGCTGACACCCGACTGCTCCGGGCCGGTCCCGGCCGGCTCGCCGGCCCCCGGGTCCCACGCCAGCGACGTACCGGGCAGTCCGGCCGCACGCCGCGCCGCCGCGAGCGCGTCCAGGGCGGCGCCGGCCGCGGCGTGGCCGGCCTGGCCCGGGCCGCCGGTCAGAGCGGCGGCGGAGGAGAACAGGACGAACGCCGCCAGGTCCGTACCCGCCGTCAGCTCGTGCAGGTGCAGCGCCGCGTCCACCTTCGGACCCATCACGCTCGCCACCCGCTCGGCGGTCAGCGACTCCGCCAGGCCGTCGTCCGGCAGGTCCGTCGCGTGAATCACGGCGGTCAGCGGACGGTCAAGGCCCGCCAGAAGCCCGGCAAGCTGGTCGCGGTCGGCCACGTCGCACGCTGCCACCCGGGCCTCGGCGCCCAGCGCC
>NZ_JAVSCF010000100.1:0-20969 GCF_031932565.1 Streptomyces sp. B1866 | reverse complement strand
GGCGCGGCGGGCCAGCGGGCCAGGCGGGCCCACGGGCCGGGCGGGCGCGGCGGGCGTACGGGCCGGGCGGGCGGGCCTCAGATCGCGTGGGCGCCCTCGGCCGCCGCGGCCTCTTCCAGGCGCCGCGCGAGCGCGAAGTCGCGCTCGGTCAGGCGTCCGCCCGCGCTGTGCGTCGTCACCGAGACGGTGACCGTGGTGAACCCCAGCGTCAGGTCGGAGTGGTGGTTCAGCTCCTCCTGTATCTCCGCGGCCCGGGCGACCAGCGCGGCCGCCCGCCGGTGGCCGTCGAAGAGGTACTTCCGGTGGATCCGCTCGCCGTCGCGCGACCAGCCCGGCAGCTCCGCCAGGCGCTCCGCGATCTCCTCCTCCGCCAGCGGCTCGGCCGCCATGGTCGACTCCCCTCCTCGCCGGTTCCTCCTCGTACGCCCCCAGCCTGCCACGCGCCTGTGACATCAGCGGCCACGCACGCGGTCCGGGACCGGAACCCGATCGGGATCAGCACGTACGCGTACAACCCGCCCGCCGGGGCGTCCCGGCGCGTCAGCCGCGCAGGACCTCCGGCTCGCGCCCGCGCGGCGCGCCCCGCGCCGCCGCCTCGCGCAGCCAGCGCCGCAGCACCGCGTGCACCCGCTCGGCGCCGACCAGTTCCTCCCCCGGCCCGACCGGGGCGCTCACCTCGCGCGGCCACAGCAGGAAGGCCTGGCCCTGCTCGCCGCCGAGCCCGCCGTGCGAGCTGATCTGCTCCTCGAAGGCGTGCACCGAGCCGGTCACCGGGTCGTAGGCGGAGTTGACCATGATGTCCGGCGTGTTGGTGAAGCGGGCGGTGCGCCGCACCGCCTCGGCCGCGCCCGGGCCGAAGGGCTCCAGGGGGCTGCGCCCGATCACCCGGCCGGTGTCGAGGTGGTGTTCCGCGCCGTCCGCGCCCAGCACGACCGGGCCGTGCTCGGCGGAGGCCACCAGCAAAAAGCCCACGCCGGGGTGGCCGGCGAGGACGCGCAGCAGCGCGGGGTGGCGGCGGTCGATCTCCTCGCGGGTGAGCCGGTGGGATACGTCAGGGAAGGAGACCAGGCCCAGGTTGCCGGAGGCGAGCACGACCGGGTCGGCGCGGCCGGCCGGGCCCGCCGCCCGCCGCTCGGCGGGCCCGGCCTTCTCCGGGCGGCGCAGCGCGGCGCGCGCCGCCTCGCGCGCCTCCGCGCCCTTGGACTCCTCGCCCTCCTCGCGCCGCCGGGCCCGCTCGGCCCGGCGCGGCAGGGGCAGCCCGCAGCCGGCCCGTACCAGGTCCTCCAGGGTGAGGCCGTACGCCCCGGCGAAGGTCTGGCCGGGGCTCTGCCCGTGGTCGGACAGCAGCACGATGCGGTAGTCGCGCGGCGCGTGCCGCACGGCCTTGGCGATCAGGGCGACGCTGCGGTCGAGGCTGCGCAGCACCTGGTGGGTGTCGCGGCTGCGCGTGCCGGAGTGGTGGGCGACCTCGTCGTAGGCGACCAGGTCGGCGTACACGGCGGTGCGGCCGGAGAGGATGTCGCCCATGACCGCCGCCACGACCACGTCCCGCTCGACGACGGTGGCGAAGGCCCGGATGAACGGGTAGAGGCCGCCGCGCCGCACGCGGGGCGTCTCGCGCCGGGCCCGGGCGCGCAGCGACTGCCCGATCTCCCGGACCACCTCGGCGGCGAAGGAGCCCGCGGTGCGGGTGGCGTTGGCGGGGTCGGAGAAGTACGCGAAGTAGCCGGACCGGTTGCGGCCCAGGCGGCCGCGCCCGGCCGCCACGGACAGCACCAGCGCGAGCTGGTCGGCGCCGCCGGTGAACAGGTTGCCGCGGCTGGCCCCGTCGCACGCCAGCAGCCCCGGGTCGCCGGTGCGGGCCTGGGCGCGGCGCTGGAGCTCGGCGGCGCTGGTGGGCCGGTGGCTGACCATGACCTGCCCGGTGGCCTTCTCGTACCAGCGGAAGGCGGGTACGTCCTGGTTGGAGCCGTGCAGGATGCCCAGCTGGCTGGCGCCGGTCTGGCTGGACCAGTCGGTGCGCCAGGGGGTGAGGGTGTGGGTGGTGCGGGCCCAGCGGGCGACGGTCTCCATCAGCGGCGGCCGGACGCGCCCGCCGGGCCCGGGCCGCTCCCGCAGGGCGTCGGCGAGCACGCCGTGGCCCACGCCGTCGAGCTGGAGGAACACCAGGCCGGGCGGTCGGCCGCGGCGCCCGTCCGGGTCCGCCCCGGACCGCCGGCGGCGGCGGTCGGCGAGCCGGGCCAGCCGGCGGCGGTAGGCCCCGTCGTCCCGTACGGTCAGGAAGGTGCTCGTCGCCGAGGACGCCGCGGACATCACGGCGGCCACCACGACGGCGGTCTCCGGCTCGACCGCGCCCCGGCCCTCGGGCACCAGGGCGAGGGCGAGCAGCAGCAGGGAGCCGTTGAGGGCGAAGACCAGCAGGCCGAGCACGTAGGCGGGCACCAGCAGCAGGGCGCGCACCAGCAGCGGCCACACCAGGGCGCCGAGCAGGCCGAAGGCGCCCGCGCCGCAGGCCGCGGTGACCGCGACGCGGGTGGCGCTGTCGCCGCCGCCCGCGCCCTCGGCCCGCAGCCGGAAGTCGGGCAGCAGCGCGGCGAGGACGAGCATGGTCAGGGTGCTCACCGCCCACACCGCCGCCACCCGCAGCACGGCCTTCCCCGCGGTCCGCCATCGGGGCCTGTGCACGCCGCCGTTCTCCTCGCTCGCCCGCCTCGCCCGCCCGGCGCCGGTTTCGTGGCGCGCGGGCTCGCCCCAGCCTGTCACAGCCGCCGCCCGGGCCGGGACGGCTGGGCCCCGCCGGGCGCGGATGAGAGGATCGGCGGGAGTGTGCCGCGCCCGCCGCCCGGCCGGGCGGCGGGCCGGGCCCGCGCGCGGGGGCCTGCCGTGCCGGGCGGACCGTGCGGGAGACAGGGAGTCGCGGGTGCCGGTGGAGATCACCTGGTGGGGGCATGCCACCACGACCGTGCGGGACTCCGGGGTGCGCGTGCTGACCGACCCGCTGTTCCCGCGGCGGCTGGCGCACCTGCGGCGGCGGGCGGGCCCGGTGCCGCCGCCGTCGGCCGCGGTCGCGGACGTGGTGCTGGTGTCCCACCTGCACGCCGACCACCTGCACCTGCCGTCGCTCGCCCGGCTGCGGCCGGGCACCCGCCTGGTGGTGCCGCGCGGCGCCGGGCGCGCGGTGCCGGGTCTGCGGCGAGTCGCGGCGGCGCGGGCGCTGGAGGTCACCGAGCTGCTGCCCGGGGAGGAGACCGCGGTCGGCGAGGTGCTGGTGCGGGCCGTGCGCGCGGCGCACGACGGGCGGCGGCTGCCGTACGGGCGGCGCCGGGCGCCGGCGCTGGGCTACGTGCTGCGGGGCGAGGCGACGACGTACTTCGCGGGCGACACCGGCCTGTTCGACGGGATGGCGCGCGAGGTGGGGCCGTGCGACGTGGCGCTGCTGCCGGTGGGCGGCTGGGGCCCGTACCTGGGTGACGGGCACCTGGACGCGCACCGGGCGGCGCGCGCGCTGGCGCTGCTGGGCGCGCCGCGCGCGGTGCCGGTGCACTACGGCACGTTCTGGCCGCTGGGCATGGACGGGGTGCGGCCGCACGAGTTCCACGCGCCGGGGCGGGACTTCGTGCGGCACGCCGGGCGGCTGGCGCCGGCGGCGGTGGTGCACCGGCTGGGGCACGGCGAGAGCGTGCGGCTGGAGCCCGTGCGGTGATCGGGCGGGTGCTGGGGGCGGTGGGCGATCTGGCGGCGGGGGTGCCGCCGGAGTCGACGCAGCGGGCGGTGGGCTACCCGTCGCTGTTTCTGCTGGTGGTGGTGGGTTCGCTGGTGCCGGTGGTGCCGACGGGCGCGGTGGTGAGTTCGGCGGCGGTGGTCGCGCTGCACCAGTCGTCGCCGTTCGCGCTGCTGGTGGTGTTCGCGGTGGCGTCCCTGGCGGCGTTCCTCGGGGACGTCGGCCTGTACTGGCTGGGCCTGCGCGGGGTGCGCTCGCGCGGCGGCTCGCGCTGGCTGGCCCGGCTGCGCGACCGGGCGGCGCCGGAGCGTCTCGCGCAGGCGCAGGCGCGGCTGTCGGAGCGCGGCGCGGCGGTGCTGGTGGTGTCCCGGCTGGTGCCGGCCGGGCGGGTTCCGGTGATGCTGGCGTGCCTGCTGGCCCGGATGCCGCTGCGCCGGTTCGCCCGCGCCGACGTCCCGGCCGCGCTCGCCTGGGCCGGGACGTACCAGCTCATCGGCCTTCTGGGCGGTTCGCTGTTCGCCCGGCCGTGGGAGGGTGTGGCGGCCGCGGTGGCGCTGACGCTGCTGGTCTCCGCCGCGCCCGCCGGCTGGCGGCGGGCGCGCGGGCGGGCGGCCCTGGGCGGCGGGCCGCCCGCCCGGCCGGGGTCAGCGCCGGCGGAGCACTGACCGCAGCACGTCGGTGAGCGTGCCCTCGGGGTCGGCGGCCGCGCCCGCGGACCGCCATGCCACGAACCCGTCCGGGCGGACCAGGACGGCCCCGGCCGGGCCGGTGCCGTAGGCGCGGGTCCAGTCGGCGCCGGGCTCGGTCACCAGGTCGGCGTCGGGGTCGGGGCCGACGCGGTGGCACTCCATGGGCACGCCGAGCCGGGTGGCCGCCTGCCGCCCGGCGGCCTGCCAGGCCGCGCCGGCCGGCCCGGCGAGCAGGACCATGGCCCGCTCGTACAGGTCGAGCAGGGAGACCCGTTCGCCGCCGCGGGTGACCCACAGGTGCGGCGCGCGGGTGCCGGGCGCGCCGGTGGCCTCGAACCGCTCGGGTACGGGCGGGGCGGCCGGGTCGGTGCCGACGACCGCGCCGGCGGGGTAGCGGTAGCCGAGCGCGACGGCCATCACGTCGCTCTGCCGGCCCTCGGTGGGCGGGGCGGCGTAGCCGGGGTGGCTGTGCTCGGCGGAGCGGGAGGCGGCGCGGGCGCTGGTGGCCACGGCGACCGGCTGCCGCTCGGCGCCGTAGGTCTCCAGCAGGTCAGGACCGGCCCAGCCGTCGAGGACGGCGGCGATCTTCCAGGCGAGGTTGTGCGCGTCCTGGATGCCGGTGTTGGAGCCGAACGCGCCGGTGGGCGACATCTCGTGGGCGGAGTCCCCGGCCAGCCACACCCGGCCGCGCCCGTACCGCTCGGCCACCCGCTCGGCGGCGTGCCAGGGGGCGCGGTCGGAGATCTCCACCTCCAGGTCGGGTACGCCGGTGGCGCCGCGGATGTGCTTCACGCACCGCTCGTCGGTGAAGTCCTCCAGCGTCTCGCCGTGTTCGGGGTGCCAGGGGGCGTGGAAGACCCACTGCTCCTGGTTGTCCACGGGCAGCAGCGCGCCGCCGTGCTCGGGGTCGGTGAGGTAGCAGGCGATGAACCGGCGGTCGCCGACGATCTCCGCGAGCCGCTTGGCGCGGAAGGTGATGCTCACGTTGTGGAACAGCTCGCCGCGGCCGGTCTGGCCGATGCCGAGCTGTTCGCGGACGAAGCCGCGCGGCCCGTCGGCGGCGATCAGGTAGTCGGCGCGCACGGTGCGGCACTCGCCGGTGGCCCGGTCGGCCAGCACGGCGGTGACCCCGTCGGCGTCCTGCTCGAAGGAGGCCATCCGGATGCCGAACCGCAGGTCGCCGCCGAGGTCGCGGGCGGCCCGCAGCAGGACGGGTTCGAGGTCGTTCTGGCTGCACAGGCACCAGCCGGCGGGGCTGATGCGGGAGACCGCCCCGGTCGGGTCGATCTTCCGGAACAGCCACCGCTGGTCGTCGCCGGTGAGCGAGGCGGCCTGCAGGATGCCGTGGTTGCCGGCCAGCACGGAGGCGGCCTCGTGGATGGCGGGCTCCACGCCGGCGGTGCGCAGCAGCTCCATGGTGCGGACGTTGTTGCCGCGCCCGCGCGGGTGGTGGGAGGTGCCGGAGTGGCGCTCCACCAGCAGGTGGGGGACGCCGAGCCGGCCGAGGAACAGGGAGGCGGACAGGCCCACCAGGGACCCGCCGACGATGAGGACCGGCACCCGCTCGTCGGCGGTCCGGCCGGCGTGCGGGGCGGCGTGCGCTGCGGGGCGCGCGCCCGGGGCGGACGCGCCGCCGGCCGGGCCGGCGCCCGTGTCGGTGCGTGTGTCGTGGGGACGCTTCATTGTGCTGCTATGCCCGGCCCCCGGACCGCTGCGCCGCACCTCAGCGGCCCGTTCGCCCGGATGGCTCACAGATCTCGCGGCAATGGTAGGAGCGCTCCACGATCGGTTCAGCGGGCGAAGATCCGGCTAAGGAGATGTGGAACATGAGCGCGCTGTACGACACCGACACCCCCACCCCGCCGCTTGCCGCGGGCGGCGGCGCCGCGGCCACCGCGGCCACCGCGGCGACCCTGTCCACGGCGGTCTCGCCCACCGAGGCGCGGCTGCGGGTGGTGCTGCTGCTGGACGTGCGCCCCGGCGCCGAGCAGCGGTTCCTGCGGGCCTACGAGGCGTTGCGGCACCAGGTGGCCTCCGTGCCCGGGCATGTCAGCGACCAGTTGTGCCAGTCGATCGAGAACCCCTCGAAGTGGCTGATCACCAGCGAGTGGGAGAGCGCCGACCCGTTCCTGTCCTGGGTGGACAGCGAGGAGCACCGGGAGATGGTCAAACCGCTGCACGGGTGCGTGGAGGACACCCGGTCGCTGCGCTTCAGCATCCTGCGGGAGACCGCGGTCGCGCGGGACGCGGCGCCCGCCCGGGGCCGGCTGCAGACCGCCCCGCGGATCGGCGACGGCGTCGTACGGCACGCCCTGACCTTCACCGTGAAGCCGGGCAGCGAGCGGGAGGTGGCGCGCATCCTCGCCGACTACGACCCGCCCGAGGCGCGGGTGGACGACACCACCCGGCTGTGCCGCACCTCGCTGTTCCTCAGCGGCAACCGGGTGGTACGGGCCGTGGAGGTCCGGGGCGACCTGGTGGCGGCGCTGCGGCACGTGGCCCGGCAGCCCCAGGTGCGGGCCGTGGAGGAGGCGATCAACCCGCACCTTCAGGAGGCCCGCGACCTGGACGACCCGGAGTCGGCGCGCGCGTTCTTCCTGCGCGCGGCGCTGCCCGCCGTGCACCACCTGGCACCGGGCGGCGCGCGGACGGCGGGGGTGACGCGGCACGCGCTGCTGTACCCGGTGCGGTCCGGCTGCGGCGCGGCGGTGGCCCGCTTCCTGGCCCGGCAGGACGAGCTGGCGGCCGAGAAGGCGGGCAGCCCGCTGGCTGCCAGCACGGTCTACCAGCGCGACGACATCGTCATGCGCATGGTCGACCTGCACGGGCCGCTCGACGAGCGGCCCGCCCTGGCGGCCGGGGTCGGCGGCCGGCGCGCCGCGGCGGTGTTCGGCCGGCTGGTCGACCTCACGCCCTACGGCGGCCAGAGCGACCCGGCCGACGAGGACGGGCTGCGCCGCTTCCTCGCCGACTGCGCCATGGAGCCCATCACCGACCGGGTGGCGCCGGGCTGCTGACGGCCCCGCACCGCCCGCGGCCGCCCGCTCGCCCGACAGCGGACGGGCGGCGTCCGGCGCCCGGCCCGCACCGCGGGCCCGGGCGCGGTCCGGCGGCCACCGGGCACCGGCCCGGGCCCGCCGGACCGGTCCGTCCCCCCGCGCCACCGACCCCCCGCGTCCCCCGCGCGTCCCCCGACGCCGCCCGGGACCCCCGTTCCCTCACCCCTGGATCCCTGGCATCCCGCACCGCGACGCCCCTGGAGGCACACACCATGACCACGCAGTCCCCACGCATCGTCGACCTCGCCGGGGTCGCCCCCAACCGCCGCCGCGGCGGCGATCTGCGCGCCATGCTCACCCCGACCGCGGTGGGCGCCACGAGCGGCTTCATGGGGGTGGCCATCGTGCGGCCCGGCGAGCGCATCGGCGAGCACTACCACCCGTACTCGGAGGAGTTCGTGTACGTCGTGTGCGGCGAGCTGGAGGTGGACCTGGACGGCACGCCGTACTCGCTGCGGCCCGAGCAGGGCCTGCTGATCCCGCCCTACCAGCGCCACCGGTTCCGCAACGTGGGCCCGGTCGAGGCGCGGATGGTCTTCCACCTGGGCCCGCTGGCCCCCCGCCCGGACCTCGGCCACGTGGACACCGAGGACACGGCGGACGCCGCTCCGGCCGAGGCGTCGTCGTGACCCGACGCGTGGCGGTGACCGGTCTCGGCGTCGTCGCGCCCGGCGGGGTGGGCGCCGCGGCGTTCTGGGACACGCTCACCGCGGGCCGCACGGCGACGCGCGGGATATCGCTGTTCGACGCCGCCGGCTTCCGCTCCCGGATCGCCGCCGAGTGCGACTTCGACCCGGTGGCCTGCGGGCTGGCCCCGGAGGTGGTCGAACGCTCCGACCGGTACGTGCAGTTCGCGCTGGTGGCCACGCGGGAGGCGGTGGACGACGCGGGCCTGGACCTGGCCGCGCTCGACCCGTGGCGTACGGCCGTGTCGCTGGGCAGCGCGGTCGGCGGCACCACCCGCCTGGAGCACGACTACGTGGCCGTCAGCGGCGCCGGCGAGCGGTGGGACGTGGACCACCGGCAGGCCGGCCCGCACCTGCACCGGGCCTTCTCGCCCAGCGCGCTGGCCGCGGGCGTGGCCGAGCTGGTCGGAGCGTGCGGGCAGGTGCAGACCGTGTCCACCGGCTGCACCTCCGGTCTCGACGCGATCGGCTACGCGCTTCAGGCGATCGAGGAGGACCGGGCCGACGTGTGCGTGGCCGGGGCCTCGGACTCGCCGATCTCCCCGATCACGGTGGCCTGCTTCGACGCGATCAAGGCGACGTCGGCGAACAACGACGACGCCGAGCACGCCTCCCGCCCGTTCGACGCGCGGCGCGACGGGTTCGTGCTCGGCGAGGGCGCGGCCGTGCTGGTCCTGGAGGAGCTGGAGCGGGCCCGCGCCCGCGGCGCGCGGATCTACTGCGAGCTGGCCGGCTTCGCCACCTTCGGCAACGCCTACCACATGACCGGACTGACCCGGGAGGGCCGTGAGATGTCCGAGGCGATCGACCGCGCGCTGGACCAGGCCCGTATCGACGGGTCCGCGATCGACTACGTCAACGCGCACGGGTCGGGCACGCAGCAGAACGACCGGCACGAGACGGCGGCCGTCAAGCGCTCGCTGGGCGCGCACGCGTACGAGGTCCCGATGAGCTCGATCAAGTCCATGGTGGGCCACTCGCTGGGCGCGATAGGCGCGATAGAAGTCGCCGCCTGCGCCCTGGCGCTGGACCGGGGCGTGGTGCCGCCGACGGCGAACTACGAGAAGCCCGACCCCGAGTGCGACCTGGACTACGTGCCGCGCACCGCCCGGGAGGCGCGGCTGCGGCACGTGCTGTCGGTGGGCAGCGGGTTCGGCGGCTTCCAGTCCGCGGTGGTGCTCAGCCGGCCGGCCGGGAGCGCGTCGTGAGCGCGGCGGCCGGCCGCGCGGCGGCGGTGACGGGCCTGGGCGTCGTGGCGCCGTGCGGCGTGGGCACGGACGCCTTCTGGAAGGCGGCCCGGGAGGGCCTGGGCTGCCTGGACCGGGTGACCCGGGACGGCTGCGAGCACTTCCCGCTGCGGGTGGCGGGGCAGGTGCGCGACTTCGACCCGGCGGCCCTGGTGGAGGGCCGCTACCTGGTGCAGACCGACCGGTTCTCGCACTACGCGCTGGCCGCCGCCGAGCTGGCGTTGCAGGAGGCCCGGCTGCCGGCGTCCGACATGCCGCCGTTCGCGATCGGCGTGGTGACCGCGGCCGGGTCGGGCGGCGGCGAGTTCGGCCAGCGGGAGTTGCAGCAGCTGTGGGGCCGCGGGCCCGGGCACGTGGGCCCGTACCAGTCCATCGCGTGGTTCTACGCGGCCAGCACCGGCCAGATCTCCATCCGCGGCGGCTTCAAGGGGCCGTGCGCGGTGGTGTGCGCCGACGAGGCGGGCGGGCTGGACGCGTTCGGGCACGCCCGCCGCACCGTGCGGCGCGGCGCGGACGCGGTGCTGGTGGGCTCCACCGAGGCGCCGCTCGCCCCGTACTCGGTGGTCTGCCAGCTGGGGTACGCCGAGCTGAGCCTGGCCCGCGAACCGGCCCGCGCCTACCTGCCGTTCACCGCCGACGCGCGCGGGTTCGCGCCCGGCGAGGGCGGCGCGATCCTGCTGCTGGAGGAGGAGGGAGCGGCCCGCCGCCGCGGCGCGCCGGTGCGGGCGGTGGTCGCCGGGCACGCGGCGACCTTCACCGGTCCGTCGATGTGGGAGCGCTCCCGTGAGGGCCTGGCGCAGGCGATCCGCGGCGCGCTGGCCGACGCGCGGTGCGCGCCGGAGGAGATCGACGTGGTCTTCGCCGACGCGCTCGGCGTGCCGGCGGCGGACCGCGCCGAGGCGCTGGCGCTGGCCGACGCCCTGGGCCGGCACGCCGCGCGCGTGCCGGTGACCGCGCCGAAGGCCGGCTTCGGCCGGGCCTACTGCGGGGCGCCCGCGCTGGACGTGGCGGCCGCGGTGCTCGCCATGGAGCGCGGTGTGGTCCCGCCCACCCCCTATGTCACCGCTACCGACGTGTGCCACGACCTGGACCTCGTCACCGGCTGCTCGCGGCCCGCCGAGCCGCGCACGGCACTGGTGCTGAGCCGGGGACTCATGGGCTGCAACGCGGCGCTCGTGCTCCGCGGCCCGGAAGGAGAGATCTGATGTCCACCCAACTGACCTACGCGGAGCTGGCCTCGCTGATGCGCAGCTGCGCGGGGATCACCGTCGACCCGGTCGAGCTCCAGGCCCGGCCGCACATCGCCTTCACCGACCACGGGCTCGACTCGCTCGGCCTGCTGGCCGTGGTGGGCGAGCTGGAGCAGCGGTACGGCGTGCCGATCACCGCGGACGCGGAGAGCTGCCAGACCCCGCGGGACCTGCTCGACGTCGTCCACACCACCGTCCTGGGCGACGCGGCGCCCACCGTCGACACCACCGAGACAGGAGCCTGAGACATGCCCGGACACACCGAGAACGAGATCGTCATCGCCGCCCCCATGGACCTGGTGTGGGACATGACCAACGACCTGCGCGGCTGGCCGCAGCTGTTCAGCGAGTACGCGTCCCTGGACATCCTCCAGGAGGACGGCGGCACCGCCACGTTCCGGCTGACCATGCACCCCGACGAGAACGGCCAGATCTGGTCGTGGGTCTCCGAGCGGGAGGCGGACCCGGTCACGCGCACCGTGGAGGCGCGCCGGGTGGAGACCGGCCCGTTCGAGTACATGAACATCCGGTGGGAGTACGAGGAGAACCCGGCCGGCACCCGGATGCGGTGGATCCAGGACTTCGCGATGAAGCCGCAGGCGCCGCTGGACGACGACGGGATGACCGAGCGGATCAACACCAACTCCAAGATCCAGATGGAGCTGATCCGCGACAAGATCGAGCAGCGCGCCCGCGCGCGGGTCGGGGCGTGACCGTGCACCGCGCGCTGATCGTCGCCCGCATGAAGCCGGACGCGGCCCCCGACATCGCCGGCGTGTTCGCCGCCTCCGACAACAGCGGCGTGCTGCCGGAGCTGATCGGGGTGCGGGCCCGCAGCCTGTTCCAGTTCGGCGACGTGTACCTGCACCTGATCGAGGCCGACGAGCCGCCCGGGCCGCGGGTGGCGCGGGTGTCCGGCCACCCGGAGTTCCGCGGCGTCAGCGAGCGGCTGTCGCCGTACATCGCGGCGTACGACCCGACGACCTGGCGGGAGCCGAAGGACGCGATGGCCCACGAGTTCTACCGCTGGGAGCGGGACCGGAACTGACGGAAGCAGACGATGTGAAGGGAGCACCCCGTGGCAGACACCGTCGATACCGCGGACACCGCCCGCGCCGCCGCGAGAGCCCGGCCCGCCGACGACGGGCCCCCGGGCCCCCGCCCGGACTGGGTGCGGTGCGGCGGGTGCGCCGCGCTGGTCTACGGCAAGCGGTTCCTCAGGGGCCTCGGGGTGTGCCCGGACTGCGGGTGGCACAGCCCGCTGACCGCCCGGCAGCGCCTGGAGCAGCTGCTCGACCCGGGCTCCGCGGTGCCGGTGGAGGCGCCCGAGCCGCCGCCGGACCCGCTGGGGTTCGCCGACACCCGGCCCTACCCGGACCGGCTGGCCGAGGCGCGGGCGGCCACCGGTCTGCGGGACGCGGTGCTGTGCGCCCGCGGACTGGTGGAGGGCCGGCCCGTCGTCGTGGCGGCCATGGACTTCCGCTTCCTGGGCGGGAGTCTGGGCTGCGCGGTCGGCGGGCTGATCACCGAGGCGGCGCGCACCAGCCTGCGGGAGGGGGTGCCGCTGCTGCTGGTCACCGCCTCGGGCGGCGCGCGCATGCAGGAGGGCGTGCTGTCGCTGATGCAGATGGCCAGGACCGCGCGGGCGATGGCCGAGCTGGACGAGGCGGGCGTGCTGACCGTCTCCCTGGTCACCGACCCGACGTACGGGGGCGTGGCCGCCTCGTTCGCCACCCTCTCGGACGTGATCCTCGCCGAGCCGGGCGCGCGGCTGGGCTTCGCCGGGCCGCGGGTGATCGAGCAGACCACCGGGCAGCGGCTGCCCGAGGGGTTCCAGACCGCGGAGTTCCTGCTGGCGAACGGCATGGTGGACGACATCGTGCCGCGCCCGGCGCTGCGCGGGGTGCTCGGCCGGCTGCTGGCCCTGCGCTCCCCGGCGCACGGCCCGCGGCGGCCGGACGGGCCGGCGGTGCTGCGCGGCGCGGACCGGGTGCCCGACCGGGACGCGTGGGAGGCGGTGCGGCTGGCGCGGCACTCGGGCCGGCCGACCACCGCGGACTACGCCGGGCATCTGCTGGACGAGTTCACCGAGTTGCACGGCGACCGGCTCGCGGAGGACTGCCCGGCCGTCGTCGGCGGCCCGGGGCGGCTGGCCGGCATGCCGGTGATGGTGATCGGGCACCACAAGGGCGGGCCGGGTCTCGCGCAGCGGCAGCGCCGGAAGTTCGGCATGCCCACGCCCGGCGGCTACCGCAAGGCGGCCCGGCTGATGCGCCTGGCCGCGAAGCTGCGGCTGCCGGTGGTCACCCTGATCGACACGCCGGGCGCCAACCCGGGGCCGGACGCCGAGCGCGGCGGGCAGGCGGTGGCCATCGCCGAGAACCTGCGGCTGATGTCCCGGCTGCCGGTGCCCGTGGTGGCCGTGCTCACCGGCGAGGGCGGCAGCGGCGGCGCGCTCGCGCTGGCCGTCGCCGACCGGGTGCTGGTCTGCGAGAACGGCGTGTACTCGGTCATCAGCCCGGAGGGCTGCGCGGCCATCCTGTGGAAGAGCCCGCAGGCCGCGCCCACCGCCGCGGCGGCCCTGCGGCTGCACGCCAGGGAGCTGCTGCGGCTCGGCGTCGCCGACGGCGTCGTGCCCGAGCCCGAGGGCGGCGCCCACCGCGACCACGCAAGGGCCGCCGCCCTGCTCGGCGACGCGCTGGCCGAGACCCTGGCGGACCTGGTCCCGTGGGACACGGCGCGGCTGCTCGCGGCGCGGGCCGGCCGCTTCGAGCAGTTCGGAGCGCAGACCGGATTCGGAAGCCAGACCGGGAGAAGGACATCGTGACACTGGACCGCTCGACGAGCCCGACGAACTCCGTGAGCCAGACCGCCGCGGCGCCGCAGGCGTCCGACCCGGCCGGCCACGGCGACCCGCTGACCAACGGCCACCGGCCGGGCGCGGTCGTGCTGACCTCCCAGGCGAGCCTGGAGTCGGTGTGCCGCAGCGTGACGGAGCTGGTGCGGGCGGCCTCGCGGCACCCGTGCCGCATCCGGCTGCGGCACGGCGAGACGACGGTGGAGATGGAGTGGCCCGGGCCGGCCGCGCCGCCGCGGCCGGCCGGCCCGGACGGCGCCGCGGCCGCGGACGCCGCCCCGGCGGCTCCCGACGCGCCCGCCGGGGACGCCGGAGCGGCCGCGCGGGAGGGGCAGCCGGCCGGCCCGGCGCGGGTGCACGTGTGCGCCCCGACCGTCGGCACGTTCTACCGCTCCCCCGAACCGGGCGCCCCGCCCTTCGTCGCGGTCGGCGACGTGGTCCAGCCCGGGCAGCCCGTCGGGATCCTGGAGGTGATGAAGATGATGAGCCCCGTGGAGGCGCGCACGGCCGGGCGGGTGGTGGAGATCCTGGTGCCCGACGCCCGGCCGGTGGAGTACGAGCAGCCGCTCGTCGCCCTGGAGCCGCTGTCCGCCGACGAGTCGGGGTGATCGCCCGTGTTCACCTCCGTGCTCGTCGCCAACCGCGGCGAGATCGCCGTACGGGTGCTGCGCGCCTGCCGCGAGCTGGGCATCCGGACCGTGGCGGTGTACTCCACCGCCGACCGTGACTCCGCGGCCGTACGGCTCGCGGACCAGGCCGTGCACATCGGGCCCGCGCGGGCGCGCGGCAGCTATCTGAGCGTCCCCGCCGTGGTGGAGGCGGCGCTGGCCACCGGGGCGCAGGCGGTGCACCCCGGGTACGGGTTCCTGTCGGAGGACCCGGACTTCGCGGAGATCTGCGAGAACAGCGGGCTGACGTTCGTCGGCCCGCCCGCGCGCGTGATGCAGCACCTGGGCGACAAGGCGGCCGCGCGGGTGCTGATGGCGCGGGCGGGCCTGCCGGTGCTGCCGGGCAGCGACGGGCCGGTGGCCGGCGCCGCGGAGGCGAAGGAGACCGCCCAGCGGATCGGCTACCCGGTGATCCTCAAGGCCGTGGCGGGCGGCGGCGGGCGCGGCATGGCGGTGGTCCGCGACCCGGACGCCCTGGCGGGCGCGTACGGGGCCACGCGCGCGCACGCGCGGGCCGTCTTCGGCGACGAGCGGCTGTACATGGAGCGGTTCGTCGACGACGCGCGCCACGTGGAGGTGCAGGTGCTCGCCGACCGGCACGGCCACGTCGTCCATCTCGGCGAGCGCGACTGCTCCGTACAGCGGCGGCACCAGAAGCTGATCGAGGAGTCGCCGGCGCCCAGCCTGCCGGCGGAGCGGCGCGCGGCCATCTGCGAGGCGGCGGTGCGCGGCGCCGAGGCGGTCGGCTATGTCGGCGCGGGCACCTTCGAGTTCGTGGTGACACCGTCGCACGACTTCTACCTGATGGAGATCAACTGCCGCCTCCAGGTGGAGCACCCGGTCACCGAGATGGTCACCGGGGTGGACATCGTGCGCGAGCAGCTGCTGGTGGCCGCCGGCGAGCACCTGTCGGTGCGCCAGGCCGACGTGCGGCCGCGTGGCGTGGCCGTGGAGTGCCGGGTCAACGCCGAGGACCCGGCCCGTGACTTCGCGCCCACACCGGGCCTGCTGACGGCCTTCGAGCCGCCCTCCGGCCCGTTCGTACGGGTGGACACGCACGCCTTCCCGGGCTGGCGGATCGGGCCCGACTACGACTCCCTGCTGGCCAAGACGATCGTGTGGGCGCCGGACCGCGCGCAGGCGCTGGCCCGGATGGACCGGGCGCTGGCGGAGTTCCGCGTCGAGGGGCTGGGGGTGCGCACCACGCTGGGCTTCCTGCGCCGGGTGCTGGCGCACCCGGACTTCCGCGCCGCCGCGCACACCACCGGGCTGATCGGCGGCCTGCGTGCCCAGGAGGCCCCTGCCGGGAAGGCTACCGCCGAGCAGGCCGCGGCCGAGCAGGTGACCGGGCGGCGTCCCGTCCGCGCGGCGAACGAGTGACGCGGACGGGGTTTGCCACCCGGAGGGCTTACATACCTCCCCGGGCGGCTCTCTCCGGTGGCGGGCCCGCGCGGTGTCACGGACGGTGGTTGAGGCGCCACTGCGATCCCCTTCGGCTGACGAGTGGTCAGTAATCGCCGACGGCGCTGAAAGGAATAACCCATGCGTTCTACTCGCGCAGTCCTCGCCGGGGCGGCGGTCGCCGCCGCCCTGACCCTGGGCGGCCCCGCCGCCGCCCACGCGGCCGACTTCGCCGACCCGGTCGGCCACGACTCGTACGGGACCGGCCAGGAGTCCTCCGACGGCGGCTACGGCGGCTCGGACTCCTGGAAGGACAAGGACTCCTGGAAGGACAAGGAGTCGTGGAAGGACAAGGAGTCGTGGAAGGACAAGGACTCCTGGAAGGACAAGGAGGAGGGCGCTTCCAAGGGCGGCAAGGAGGAAGGCGGCTACGACAGCGGCGCCTCCAAGGGCGGCAAGGAGGAGGGCGGCTACGACTCCGGCGCCGCCAAGGGCGGTAAGGAAGGCGGCTACGACTCCGGCGCCGCCAAGGGCCACGAGGGCGGCTGGGAAGGCGCCTCCAAGGGCAAGGAAGGCGGCTGGGAAGGCGCCTCGAAGGGTAAGGAAGGCGGCGCCAAGGGCCACGAGGGCGGCTGGCAGGGCCCCTCCAAGGGCAAGGAAGGCGGCTGGCACGGCGGCAGCTCCTGGAACAAGGAGCACGGCAAGCCGCACGGCGGGGTGCACACCGGTGGCGGCGGCATGGCCGCCGGCGAGGGTGGCATGGCCGCCGGGGCCCTGCTGCTGCTGGGCGGCGTCGGTGCCGGCGCGTACGTGCTGCGGCGCCGCACCCCCGTCCGCGACGCGGTCTGATCCAGACCGCGTCGCCACCATTGCTGGCGTGGTCACCGCCGCTCGTCGGCGGTGACCACGCCAGTGGCATAAGGCCGCGTATGAGCCGCGACCGGCCCGCCGAAGGGCCGTCCCCCACCCCCTCCCCCACCCGGGCCGTACGGGCCGTACGCCCCGCCCGGGCGGTACGCGCCCACCGGCCGTACCCGGAAAGCCAGAAAGGCAGTCGCTCCGCCATGGGCATGCAGACGCGAGGCCGCGCCGACACCGAGACCCGCATGCTGCGCTGGGCGGCGGCGTCGGCTCTCATCGGACTCCTGCTGGTCTACAACGCGGCGGACTCGTCCTCCGACCAGCGGACGCCGAAGGCCGCGGCCACCGTGCCCGCGCCCGCGCCGCCGACCCGGGCGGCGGCGGCCCCCGCCCCGCCGCAGGGCGTCGGGCCGGCGCTGCCGCGCTCGCCCGCGCGGCACCTGGAGATCCCGGCGCTGGGCGTCAGCGCGCCGTTCATGGAGCTGACGCTGGGCTCCTCGGGCCAGCTCAACGCGCCGCCCTCCGACGACAACAACCTCGTCGGCTGGTATCGCGGCGGGCCCTCCCCCGGTGAGCGCGGCAACGCCATCGTGGCCGGGCACGTGGACACCAGGACGGGACCCGCGGTGTTCTGGCCGCTGAGCGCCATCAAGACCGGCAACAAGGTCGTCATCACGCGCGACGACGGCATCGTGGCCACGTTCACCGTGGACCGCGTCGCCACCTTCGCCAAGGACGACTTCCCCGACGAGCAGGTGTACGGGGACACCACGGACGCACAGCTGCGCCTGATCACCTGCGGCGGCTCCTACAACCGGACCGTGCGCGACTACACGGCCAACGTGGTGGTGTTCGCCCACCTCGCGTCCTTCCGCTGGGCGTGAGGCGCGACGGCGTACACGGCGAAGGGCCCGCCCGGGGTCTCGGGAGACCTCGGGCGGGCCCTTCGCCGCCGTCCGCGCCGTCCGGCCGGCGGGCGGACCGCCGGCCGGACGACGGTCCGGGTCAGTCGGGGACGGTGCTGTCGAACGCGTGCAGGTACGCGTTGACCGGACGGACGTCCTCCACCCGCAGCCCCGCGTTGGTCATCCGCGTCACCAGGCTGTCCCTGGTGTGCTTGCGGCCGCCGACGTTGAGCAGCAGGAGCAGGTCCATGGCACTGGTGAACCGCTGGCTGTCGTCCAGCAGGTTCTCCACGACGAGCACGCGGGCCCCGGGGCGCGCGGCGGCGACCACGGCCTTGAGGGTGCGGCGGGTGCTCTCGTCGTCCCATTCCAGGATGTTCTTGATGATGTACAGGTCGGCGCCCGGGGGCACCTCGTCGCGGCAGTCGCCGGGCAGCAGCCGCGCGCGCGAGGCGAGCGGACCGCCGTCCCGCAGCCGCGGGTCGGCCTGGGCCACCACCTCGGGCAGGTCGAGCAGCGTGCCGCGCACCCAGGGGTGCTTCTCCAGCAGGGCGGCCAGGACGTGCCCCTGGCCGCCGCCGATGTCGGCGACCTCCCGCACCGCGTCGAGATCCAGGAACTCGGCGATGTCGGCCGCCGACTGCCTGCTCGAGGTGGTCATGGCCCGGTCGAAGACCCGGGCGGACTCGGGGGCGTCCTCGTGCAGGTAGCGGAAGAAGTCCTTGCCGTACAGCCCGGGAACCACGCTGCGGCCGGTACGCACCGCCTGGTCGAGGCGCGGCCAGGCGTCCCAGGTCCACGGTTCGGTGCACCACAGGCAGATGTACCGCAGGCTGTTCGGGGCGTCCTCGCGCAGCAGCCGCGACATGTCGGTGTGCGCGATCCGGCCGTCGTCGGTCTCGGTGAAGATCCCGCACCCGGCCAGGGCCCGCAGCAGGCGGCGCAGCGGCTCGGGTTCGGTGCCCACGGCGGCGGCCAGCGTGTCGATGTCGACGGGCCGCTCGCCGAGGGCGTCGGGCACGCCCAGCCGGATGGCCGCGCGGATGGCCCCGGCGCGCGCGGCGCCGAAGACGGCCTCCCGCAGCCGTACGCCGGGCGGGGTGGCGGACGCGGTGGTCATGACTCGTCGTCCTTCTTCACGCACCGGCCCTTGGGGATGGAGGTGTCGCACTGGTTCTTGCCGAAGCTGTGGCCCGTGTTCTTGATCGACGCCTCACGGTCGATCAGGTCGGCCGGCTTGTTGGCCTCCAGCACGTTGTACGCCACCTTGATGTGGGAGTTGTGCACGCCCGGGGCGTTGCTGGTGAAGAGGACGACACCGCCCGACATGGGCGACTTGCCGACGTTGTCGTGCACCGCGTTGTCGATCACGCGCACCTTCTCGACGCCGGTCAGCAGGATGCCGGTGCCCTGGATGAAGGGCAGCCGCGAGGTGGCCACGCAGTACTTGTTGTTGCGGTACACGTCGTTGTGGCGCACGGTCAGCGCGCCGCCGTGCGGCTTGGACTCGTCGCCCACGATGAAGATGCCGCCGCAGTTGGCGGTGACGTCGTTGTGAGCCACCGTCAGGTTGCGCAGCCGGCGCACGGTCAGGCCGATGCGGTTGCCGACCAGGTGGTTGCCGCGGACGACGGTCCCCTTGCTGTCGATGGCGCCGCCCTCGGCCCGCATCACGTTGGCGAGCATGATGCCCGACTCGGCGTTGCCCTTCGCGGTGTTGCCCAGGAAGGCGCCGCGGACGGACTTCTCCTGGCCGAGGCCGTGCTGGCCGTTCTTCTCCGCGAACACGCCGCGCACGTCGAGCCGGTCGGTGTAAGCGGCCCAGACACCGTTCTTGGGGAAGCCGGCGACCTTGAGGCCGAGCAGCCGCACGCCGACCAGGGGCCGCTTGGCGGTGCCGGTCACGCAGATGCCGTGGCCTTCCTTGCCGCACGCGTGGGCGGACGCCTTCTTGCCCGGCGTGATGACGGTCTTGGGGCCCGCGCCGCGCAGGGTCAGCCGCGGGACGGTGATCTGGACGCTCTCCCGGTACTTGCCCGGGGCGACCGCGATGGTGTCACCGGGCCGGGCGCGCTTGACGGCCGCCTGGATCGACCTGCCGGGGCGGACGACGAGCAGGACCGAGTCGTGGCCGCCGCGGTGGGTCTTGCGCTGCCCGCCGGACCGGGCGCCCTGACCCGCCTTCCGGCCGCCGCTCTTGCCCTTCGGGCCGGCCTTGGAGCCGCCCTTCTCACCGGCCTGGGCACCGCTCTTACGACGGCTGTCCCCACCGGCCTGAGCGGCACCCTTGTGACCGCCCTTCTCACCGGCCTGGGCAGCACCCTTACGGCGACTGTCCCCACCGGCCTGCGCGGCACCCTTGCCGCCCTGCTCACCCGCGTGAGCGGCACCCTTACGACGACTGTCCCCACCCGCCTGAGCGGCACCCTTGCGACGACTGTCCCCACCGGCTTGCGCGCCGCTCTTGCGGCGGCTGTCCCCGCCCGCCTGCGCAGCGCCCTTGCGGCGGCTCTGCTCACCGGCCTGCCGACCGGCCCCGGTCTTCTGGCCGCTGTCCTGCCCGGCCTTCTGACCACTCTCCTGACCCGCCTTCTGGCCACTGCCCTGGCCGGTCTTCTGGCCACTGCCCTGGCCGGTCTTCTGGCCACTGCCCTGGCCGGTCTTCTGGCCACTACTGCCCTGGCCGGTCTTCTGGCCACTACTGCCCTGGCCGGTCTTCTGGCCACTACTGCCCTGGCCGGTCTTCTGGCCACTACTGCCCTGGCCGGTCTTCTGGCCACTACTGCCCTGGCCGGTCTTCTGGCCCGCTTTCTGGCCGCCGGGCTGTTCGGCCTGCTGGCCGGACTGCTGCTGACTGGTCTGCTGCCCCTTGGGGTCCGCGGCGTACGCGGAGGGCAGGAATCCCTGGGTGGCGATAAGTACGGCCGCGAGGCCCACAAACGGGGCCAAGGGCCGTATACGCAGTGAAGTGTTCATGAATGGGACGCTAGGGACACTCAGGTGCCCCTGCCACTTTTGTCACTTGCCTAACTCCCCTTGGCGCGGGCGCCATCGGTCCCGGCGCGGCCGGTCCGACCAGGCTCCGACCGGGCCGTGGGCCGGGTCACCGCCCGCTCGGACCGCCGCCGCCCGCGAGGGTGCGGAGTCCCCCGGTCGGCCGTCGCCCGGGCAGCGGCACCGAGCGGTACGGCGGCGCGGCGCGTACGGCCGGACGGCGGGCCGTCAGCCGGCCGTCAGCTCCTCGAAGGCCGCCGCCAGGTCGGCCAGGGCATGGGCCACGTGCGGCAGGGCCAGCGGGTCGGCGGCGGCGAGGGCGAGCCGCCGCGCCTCGTCGCTCGCGCCGAGCAGCGGCAGGACCGACAGCCGCACCCGCAGGTCGTCCGGGCCGTCCCCGAAGTGGTGACCGCCCGGCACGGGCACGCCGAGCCGCCGGGTCAGGTGCCCCTCCAGCTCCACGGAGTCGGCGATGCCCCGCGCGGCCAGCGCGTCGCGCAGCTCCTCCAGGTCGGCGTAGAGGTGGCGGCCCACCCGGGGCGGCCGGACGAGCGCGCCCGCGGCGGCGAGGGCCCGGTGGGCCGCGCCCGCCACCGCGCCCTGCGCCCGGCAGGCGGCCGCCACGCGGGCG
>NZ_JAVSCF010000099.1:0-21111 GCF_031932565.1 Streptomyces sp. B1866 | reverse complement strand
CCGGACGCCGGGGGCCGCGGCCGCCGCGGCGTCCGGGCCCCGCCCGGCACGGCTGACCGCCGCCGCTGCGCTGACGGGCGTCGAGGGCGCCGCCGTGGCGGCCGTCGGCGTGTGGATCGCGGTGCTCGGCCTGATCGGCGACCCGGACAGCCCGCAGCAGGCGGAGACCCTGGGGCTCACCGTGCTCGCGCTGGCCGTGCTGCCGCTGGCCGCGGCCCGCGGACTGTGGCAGCGGCGCAGGTGGAGCCGCGGGCCCGCGCTCGGCACGCAGCTGATGGCGCTGCCCGTGGCGTGGACGCTGGTCCAGAACGGCGGCGGGCTGATCGCGGCCGGGGCGGCGACCGCCGTGGTGGCCTTCGCCGTCCTCGCGCTACTGGTCAACCCGACGGCGACCGAGGCGCTGGGCATCGGCCCGCGCGAGGGCTGAAGCCGCCCCCGCCGGACGCCCTGCTCCTGGACGCCCGGCCCGCGGGGACACCCCGGCCCACCGGGACGCCCGGCTACTCCTCGACCAGCAGCTTCTCCCTCAGCTGCGCCAGCGTGCGGGCCAGCAGCCGGGAGACGTGCATCTGGGAGATGCCGACCTCCTGGGCGATCTGCGACTGGGTCATGTTGCCGAAGAAGCGCAGCAGCAGGATCTTCTTCTCGCGCGGCGGCAGGTCCTCCAGCAGGGGCTTGAGCGATTCGCGGTACTCGACGCCCTCCAGGGCCTCGTCCTCGGCGCCGAGGGTGTCGGCGACGGCGGGCGACTCGTCGTCGGTGTCCGGGACGTCGAGCGACAGGGTGCTGTAGGCGTTGGCGGACTCCAGGCCCTCCAGCACCTCCTCCTCGGAGATGCGCAGGTGCTCGGCCAGCTCGTGGACGGTCGGGGCGCGGCCGTGCCGCTGGGACAGCTCGGCGGTGGCCGTGGTCAGCGCGAGCCGCAGCTCCTGGAGCCGGCGGGGGACCCGCACCGCCCAGCCCTTGTCGCGGAAGTGCCGCTTGATCTCGCCGACCACGGTCGGCGTCGCGTACGTCGAGAACTCCACGCCCCGGTCCGGGTCGAACCGGTCCACCGACTTGATCAGCCCGATCGTGGCCACCTGGGTCAGGTCGTCCAGCGGCTCACCGCGGTTGCGGAAGCGCCGCGCCAGGTGCTCCACCAGCGGCAGGTGCATGCGCACCAGGGTGTTGCGCAGCTCGGCGCGCTCCTCGGACCCCTCCGGAAGCCCGCGCAGCTTGACGAACATCGCCCGCGCGCCGCTCCGGTCGTGCGGATCGTGCTCGTGCCGCCGGTCGTGCTGGTGCTGTTCCATGTGGTCCGCCCGCTCTGGTCGATCTCCGGCCGGGTCCGACTCCGCGTCCGCGGGATGCGGCCGGGCGGGCTGCTGCGGGATGGCCGGGGAGCGCACGTCCCGCGAAGATGCAGTGCTCACGGTAAGCCCCCTCTCCCTCACGGCTGGCCGGGACCGACGCCGCGCTCCTTGTACAGGCTGATGCTGACAGTCCGGTCCTCCGCGACGCTTGAGTCCACCTTGCCCGCCAGTGCGGACAGCACCGTCCAGGCGAAGGTGTCGCGCTCGGGGGCGCGGCCGTCGGTGGTGGGGGCCGAGACGGTCACCTGCAGTGCGTCGTCGATCAGGCGGAAGACGCAGCTCAGCACACTGCCGGGCACGGCTTGTTGCAGCAGGATCGCGCACGCCTCGTCGACGGCGATGCGCAGGTCTTCGATCTCGTCGAGGGTGAAGTCCAACCGCGCCGCGAGTCCGGCGGTCGCCGTGCGCAACACGGACAGATAGGCACCCGCAGCGGGCAGGCGGACTTCCACGAAGTCCTGGGTCCCGGGCTCGCCTGCGATCTGGGACACCCTCACCTCCAAGGTGGAACAAGCTAATTGAGCTGAGCTGATGTGCGTGCGAGCCCGCACCCTCTATGGTGGTGGGATGACGGACCGGCGCGGCACGTGGTTCGGCTGCGACGCTATCGCGATCTGTGGCTCGATGTCGCCCGGACGAAAACGCGCTCCCCGTCACGGGTGAACGTCGACCCGAAGTTCGTTGTCACTCATGGTAAGCACATGAGTACGCACAGTGGCTAGGGGTCGGGCGGTCTCAATTCGGAAGACATCCCGTTTCGTTGGGGAGCGTCGGCGGAACCCCAGGTCGGGATGGTCGTGCGGCGGTCGGGGGCCGTGGGGACCGGGCCGCGGTCCGGGCCGGGTGGTCGCGGGGCTCGGATCGTACTCCTCATGCTGAAGACGCTAGCGGGCGGGACTGACAATCCGCTGGTCCACATAACACCAATGCCAGTTTTCGCCGGGTTCAAAACTGCGCATCACCGGGTGACCGGTCTCCTTGAAGTGCTCGGTGGCGTGCCGGTGCGGCGAGGAGTCGCAGCAGCCGATGTGCCCGCAGGACAGGCACAGCCGCAGCTGCACGGGGTGGCTGCCGACCTCCAGGCACTCCGGGCAGGTGGCGCCCCGCGGCTCCGGCTCGGGACGGGGCAGCGCGGGAACGTGCGGACATACGTTCATGATGGCCAGGTTAATCCGCAACATGATCGAAAGCGGGCCACGGCCGATGGACGTCTTGCCTCTGTTGACGCTGGTGGCGGGCAGTGCCGCCGTCGCGGGCGCGGCCCGCCGCACGCCGGTGTCCGCCCCCCTGCTGCTGGTGGCCGCCGGGCTGGCCGCCAGTTACGTACCCGGCGTGCCCGACTACGCCCTCGACCCGCACGTCGTGCTGCCCCTGCTGCTGCCGCCCCTGCTGCACACCGCCGCGCTCGACAGCTCCTACCTGGACCTGCGCGCGAACCTGCGGCCGGTCGCGCTGCTGTCGGTCGGCTACGTGCTGTTCGCGACCCTGGCGGTCGGCTGGGCGGCCTCCCTGGCCGTGCCCGACCTGCCGCTGACCGCCGCACTGGTGCTCGGCGCGGTGGTCGCCCCGCCCGACGCCGTGGCGGCCACCGCCATCGCGCGCCGCATGGGCCTGCCCTCCCGGATGACCACCATCCTCCAGGGCGAGTCCCTGGTGAACGACGCCACGGCCATCACCGCCTACAAGGTGGCGCTGGCCGCGGCCGTGGGGGAGGGGGCGACCTGGGGCGGCGCGGTCGGGGAGTTCGCGCTGGCCGCGGTCGGCGGCGTGGGCGTGGGCCTGGTGCTCATGGTGCCGCTGCACTGGCTGCGCACCCGGCTGCGCGACCCGCTGCTGCAGAACACCCTCTCGCTGCTCATCCCCTTCGCCGCCTACACCGCGGCCGAGGAGGCCGGGGCGTCCGGCGTGCTGGCGGTCGTGGTCGTGGCGCTCTACCTCGGCCACCGCTCCTGGCAGGTCGACTTCGCCACCCGGCTCCAGGAGTCGGCGGTGTGGAAGATGGCCGCCTTCGTGCTGGAATCCGTGGTGTTCGCGCTGATCGGCCTCCAGCTCCCGGTGGTGACCCGGGACCTGGACGCGTACGGCTTCGGCCACGCGGCCTGGTACGCCACGGCCGTCTTCCTCGCGGTGGTGGTCGCCCGCTTCGTGTGGGTCTTCCCCGCCACCTTCCTGCCGCGCGCCGTGTCCCCCCGCATCCGCGAGCGGGAGCCGGACACCACCTGGCAGGCGCCGGTCGTGGTCGGCTGGGCCGGGATGCGCGGCGTGGTCTCGCTGGCCATCGCCTTCTCGGTCCCGGAGACCGTGCACGGCGGCGACCCCTTCCCGGCCCGCAGCCTCGTCCTCTTCCTGACCTTCACCACGGTGCTGGGCACCCTGGTCGTCCAGGGGCTCACCCTGCCCGCCCTGATCCGCCTGCTGCGGCTGCCCGGCCGCGACGCCCAGCGCGAGACGCTGATCGAGGCGCAGGCGCAGAACGAGGCGTCGCTGGCCGCCGAGCGCCGCCTGTCCGAACTCCTCGCCGACGAGCGCAACACCCTGCCCCAGCCGCTCGCCGACCGGCTGCGCACGGTCCTGGAGCGGCGGCGCAACGCGGTCTGGGAGCGGCTCGGCACGGTCAACGAGGTGACCGGGGAGTCGGCCGACGACACCTACCGCCGCCTGTCCCGGGAGGTGATCGGCGCCGAGCGGGAGGTGTTCGTCGCGCTGCGCGACGCCCGGCGCATCGACGACGAGATGCTGCGGACGCTGCTGCGCAGGCTGGACCTGGAGGAGGCCGCGGCCTACCGGGAGGAGGCGGCGGACGGCTGAGCGCCCTGATCCACCCCTGCCCCGCCAGACACGCCCTAGCGGCACGCCGTGGCCGCCAGCCGGGCGCGGACGCGGCGGCGCAGCGCGTCCATGCTGACGCCGCGCGGGTCGACCTTGCCCGGCTGCCACTCCAGGTGGCCGATCACCGACCGCTCGGACCAGCCGTGGTGGCGGCACAGGGCCGCCGCGGCCCGCTCGATGGCCTCCAGCTGCGCGTCCGGCCAGGGGTCCTCGCCGTTGCCGCGGTTCTCGCACTCGAAGCCGTAGAAGTGGCGGTTGCCGTCGGTGGTCGCCTCGTCGTCCGGCGGCGGGGTCCGGTCGGCGATCACCGCGCGTAGCACGTCGTCGTCGCCGAGCCCGGCGTGGTTGGTGCGGCCGTAGCCGACCAGGTGCACGGTGCCGTCCTTGGTGATCACCCCGTGGCACAGCGGGCCGGGCAGCGCGTCGCGGCCGTCCCGGCACAGCCGTATCGTCCTGTCGGCGCCGGAGGTGGCGGTGTGGTGGATCAGCACTCCATGGACCTCCCCCCACGGGCCGTGGCGGTTCCTGTTGTGGTGGCGCCAGTCGCCGACCTGCTTGACCCGCAGGCCCTCGTCCCACAGGGCGGTGAGAAAGTCCTTGGCGGACATGGGCCGAGCCATACCGGTCTCCTTTCGTGGACCTTCCGATGCTGCCGAACCGGACCGACCGGACCGACCGATCGGTCGTCGCGGTGGGTATGCCCGCTTCTGCGGTGAGTTACGAAAGTGAAAGAGGGCGTCCGGGAGCACGGCGTGGCGCGGGAGGCGCGGCCGCGCTGCCGGGCGCACACGCCAATGTCACGTGCACGCCCGCGGGCCGACTGCGCGCGCCGGTAGGTGGGTATGTCAGATGAGGAAGGCCGCCCCGGACCCCGGCGGCGAAACCGGCACGGCGTGGGACGTCCTCGCGCCGAGTGAGCGGCGCCCGCTCGTTGCCCGGACTGCTCTCGTGCACCCCGCCCTGGACGTCGCGTCACCCCGAGCGCCCCGCTGTCGCACGCTGCCATCACGTCAAGAGGGCTTGCATGATCGACGATTGGCCGGCATTCGGCGTGCGCGTACGAACGCTGGGCGGCACGACGGTGGTCGAGATCTGGGGAGAGCTGGATCTCTACGCGGCGTCACGCATCTCGGTGCGGATCGACACGCTCGTCCCGGCCGAGGTCTCGGACCTGGTGCTGGACCTGCGGCCGGTCACCTTCATGGACTGCGCCGGGCTCTCGCTGCTGTGCCGGCTGCGCAACCGCGCGCTGGCGCGCGGCAGCCGGCTGCGGCTGGTCATGGACAGCCCGCGGCTGCTGCGGCTGCTGCGCATGGTCCGGCTGGAGGGCGTGTTCGAGATCCTGCCCGACCTCAGGCCCGTGGAGGCGGCGTGGGCGGCGCGCCCGCCGGCCGGTCCGGACCGGGCCGCTGCGGACCGGCCCGGCGCCGGCGCCGCCGCGGCCGGGGTGCCGGACCTGGTGCCGGACGCCCCGGCGGAGATGCCGGGAGAGATGACGGAGGAGGCCATCGGCTGATGGTCCGTCACCCGAACGCTATAGCGCGCCGGTCGTCAAGAACGATGGCATGAATTCACTCGAAGGTGTGGTTTTCCCTCGGTAACGGCCGTCCTGGTGGCTCCGTAACCGACGGTCACCCCCGTACGCTCACGGGCACGTCGAAACACGACCTGGTAACCCTGTGTCCCGCATGACCGCCCCTGCCTGTTCCCGGGACCCGAAACACCCGGCAGAAGCAGAAAGGGACAGTGTGCCGTTCCGAGGTGATACCGCGATGCAGTCTGGCGTCCCCCGCCAGAGCCCCGCAGGACCGTACCCCGCAGGGCCGTACGCGTCAGGACCGTACGCCGCCGAACCGGCGCCCAGCGTGGTCACCTATCCCGCGCACGGCCACACCGTGGTCGAGTTGCACGGCGAGATCGACATCGCCGGAGTGGAGTCCGTCGGCCCGCCGCTGGACGAGGCGACCTCCGCGCCCGCCCCCGCCGTCATCATCGACTTACGCCCCACCGGCTTCTTCGACTGCTCGGGCCTGGCCCTGCTGGTCCGCGCCCACCGGCGGGTGGCCGAGCGCGGCGGGCGGCTGCGGCTGATCTGCACCAGCGCGCTCGGCCTGCGCACGCTGCGCGCGGGCGGCCTGTTCGACCTGCTGCGGCCCGTGCCCACCCTGGCCGACGCCCTGCGCGACGCGTGAGGTCCCGCCGCGGGCCCGCCGGTCCGCCGCCGGTCTCCGCGGGCTCTGCGACCGGTCTTCCGGCTGGTCCGCGGCCTGCGGAAGCGCCTCGCGCGCGCCCCGTACGGCCGTTTCGCGCGCCCCCTCGGCGATAGCGTTCCCCGATACCCCCGCCGAATTGCAATTTTTGGACCTCCTGAGTGTCTGGTGCGACGCGCTGACCCGCCGTTACGCTCCCGGCGTGGAGCTTGAGGTGAGGCACCTCCGTGCCCTGTGCGCTATCGCCGACACCGGCAGCTTGCGGAAGGCCGCCCGGCAGCTCGGCATGACCCAGCCGTCCCTGACCACGCAGTTGCGCCGGATCGAGAACGCCATCGGAGGCCGGCTCTTCTCGCGTGACCTCACCGGCAGCAGACCGACGCCGCTGGGGCGCTCGGTGCTGTGCCGGGCCCGGCCGATCGTGGCCGAGATGAACGCGCTGGTCACCGAGGCGAGATTAGAGGCGGGGCAGGCCGCGGGGGCCCAGATACGCGTCGGAAGCACCGGAAGCCGCGCGGTGGCCGGATGGCTGCGCCGCCTGAGAGCCAGATACCCCGAAGCGGACATCACGATCCACATCGACGTCTCCGCCAGCGCCCTGCTCGACATGATCGCCACCAACCACCTGGACGTCGCCTTCGTGCACGAGGTGGAAGGCTCCCCGCTGCAGATCCCCGACGGCCTGGAGCAGCGCGTCCTGATGGGCCGGGAGCCGCAGTTCGTGGCCCTCTCCGACACCCACCCCGCCGCCCGCCAGCAGGTCGTGCCGCTGGCCGACCTGGCCGACGACCCGTGGATGGTGGACCCGACCGTCGACGGCGAGGCCGAGGGCCTGCGCCGGGTCTTCACCGCCGCGGGCCTGAGCCCGCGCGTGGTGTACGGGGACTACCTGACCGCCGCCGACATGGTCATCTCCGGCGAGCTGGTCGCCCCCTGCCAGCCCACCGTCCGCTCCCGCCCCGGCATGGCCATCCGCCGCCTGCGCGGCGACCCGCTGCGCGTACGGCTGCTCATGGCGTCCCGCGCGGGCGCCGCCGCCTCCGCCGAGGCCGACGTCATCTTCGCCGACCTCAAGGCGTCGTACGCCGAGGTGGCCTGGGCCAACACCGTCTACCGCCAGTGGCTGCTGCGCCACGACAGCCCGCTGCTGCGCTCGCACGACGGCCGCATCCCGATACCGCTTCCGCTCGCCTCGCACCCGTCCGCCGAACTCGGCCTCGGCCTCGGCGCCGGACTCGCCGGCCTGCCCGACNCTCGCACCCGTCCGCCGAACTCGGCCTCGGCCTCGGCGCCGGACTCGCCGGCCTGCCCGACACCCCGCAGCGCAGCATGGGCACGGGCTGAGGCGGCGCCCCGGCCCGCGCGGGAGGGGTCCGGCGGCCCGGCCGGACCCCTCCCGCGCGGGCCGGGCCCGTCAGGCCGGGTACGCGCGCGTCTGCGTGGCCTTGACGGCGGCCCAGACGGCCGCGCCGGGCACCAGGTCCAGCTCCGCGGCGGCGAGGGCGGTCAGGTCGGCCGACAGGGACAGGTCGCCGGTGAGGTGCACGCGCGTGCGGTCGCCGTGCGGGTCCAGGCCCGCCACCCGCGCCCGCCACACGTTCCGCGCGCTGGAACCGGTGGGGCGCTCGCGGTGCAGGGTGACCGCGCCGGGCGGGAAGGCCACGAAGGCGGGCCCGGTGAGGTCGTCGGCGGTGGTGACCTCCGGGCCGGCGTCCAGCCGGACCGTACGGCCCTGTGAGCGGCCCGGGTACAGGTTCAGGCCGACCAGGTGGGCGACGTAGTCGGTGCGCGGCCGGCGGGCGACCTCGGCCGGGGTGCCGGTCTGCACGGCCCGGCCGTCCTCGACGACCACGAGCCGGTCGGCGAGCACCATGGCGTCCAGCGGGTCGTGGGTGACCAGCACGGCCACGCCGGTGAAGTCGGCCAGGTGCCGGCGCAGACGCGCGCGTACCTCCAGGCGCGTGCGGGCGTCGAGCGCGGCCATCGGCTCGTCCAGCAGCAGCAGGCCGGGCCCGGTGACCAGCGCCCGCGCGAGGGCGACGCGCTGCGCCTGGCCGCCCGACAGCCCGCGCGGCCGGGCGGCGGCGTGCTCGGCCAGGCCCATGCGCGCCAGCCAGGCGGCGGCCCGCGCGCGGGCCTCGGCCTTCGGCACGCCGTGGCAGCGGGGGCCGAAGGCCACGTTGTCCAGCGCGCTCAGGTGCGGGAAGAGCAGGTAGTCCTGGAAGACCACGCCGACCGGGCGGGCCTCGGGCGGCACGCGCAGCCGCGCGCCCGGGTCCTCCAGCGGCCGGCCGTCCAGCCGCAGGTGCCCGTCGGTCAGCGGGGTCAGCCCGGCCAGGGCGCGCAGCGCGGTGGACTTGCCCGCGCCGTTGGGGCCGAGCAGGGCCAGCACCTCGCCGGGCGCGGCGGCCAGCGCCACGTCGAGCCGGAAGGCGCCCCGGTCCACCACCAGGCGCGCGTCCAGTCCGCAGCCGTCGGCGGAGGTCGTCGCGGTGTCCACGGCGGCGTTCACGGCGCGGTCAGCCAGCGGTCGCGCAGCCCGGCCAGGACCGCCACGGACACCGCGAGCAGCACCAGGCTCAGCGCGATCGCGGCGGCCGGGTCGCTCTGGAGCGCCAGGTAGACGGCCAGCGGCATGGTCTGCGTACGGCCCGGGAAGTTGCCCGCGAAGGTGATCGTGGCGCCGAACTCGCCCAGCGCCCGCGCCCAGGCCAGCACCGCGCCCGCCGCCACGCCCGGCGCGATGAGCGGCAGGGTCACGCGGCGGAAGGCGGTCAGCCGGGAGGCGCCCAGGGTGGCGGCCGCCTCCTCGTAGCGCGGGTCGGCGGCCCGCAGCGTGCCCTCCACGCTGATGACCAGGAACGGCATGGCCACGAACGCCTCGGCGACCACCACCCCGGCGGTGGTGAACGGCAGCGTGACGCCGAACGCGCTGTCCAGCCAGCGCCCGGCCACCCCGCCCCGGCCCAGCGCGAGCAGCAGGGCCACGCCGCCGACCACCGGGGGCAGCACCAGCGGCAGGGTGACCAGGGCGCGCACCAGCCGCCGCCCGGGGAAGTCGGCGCGGGCCAGCAGCCAGGCCAGCGGCACCCCGAGCACCAGGCACACGGCGGTGGCGGCGGTGGCGGTGACCAGCGACAGGCGCAGCGCCTGCCAGACGCCGCCGGTGAGCTGGCCCGGCAGGTCGCGCCAGGGCGTGCGGATCAGCAGGGCGGCCAGCGGCAGCAGCAGGAACGCCAGGCCCAGCAGCGCGGGCACCAGCAGCGGCAGCGGCGCCCAGGAGCGCGTACGGGCGCGAAGCTGCCGCCGCGCGCCTCCCCCCGGGCCCCGGCGCGGAGACTTCGCGCCGGGACCACCGCGCACGCCCGTAGGCGCCCCCTCGGCGCCGAGCGGGCCGGTCACGGCCTGAGGAACCCGGCCCCGTCGAGGACCTCGCGGCCCTCGGCGGACTCCACCAGGGCGACGAACTCCCGGGCCGCGGCGCGGTTGGGCGCGTCCTTCAGCAGCGCGATCGGGTAGGCGTTGAGCGCCGAGGCCGACTCGGGGAACTCCACGCCGTACACCCTGCCGCCCGCCGCCCGCACGTCCGTGCGGTAGACGAGCGAGGCGTCGGCCTCCTTCAGCGCCACCTTGGTCAGCGCGCTCTTGACGTCCTGCTCGTAGGAGACCGGGGTGAGCTTCAGCCCGGCCGCGTCCAGCGCCTTCCGCGCGGCGGCGCCGCAGGGCACCGCCTTGTCGCACAGGGCCACCTTCAGGCCGGGCCGGGTGAGGTCCTTCAGGGAGGCGATCTTCTCCGGGTTGCCGGGCAGGGTGACGATCTCCAGCTGGTTGCGCGCGAACGTCGCGGGCGTGCCGGACGCCCGCTTCGCGTCGGTGACGGTCTTCATGGTCTTCGCGCTGGCGGCGGCGAACACGTCGGCGGGCGCGCCGGCGGTGATGCCGGCCGCGAGGGTGTCGCTGCCGCCGAAGTTGAAGGTCACGTGGGTGCCCGGGTGCGCGGCCTCGAACCGCTTGCCCAGCGTGGTGAAGCTCTCCTTCAGGGAGGCGGCGGCGAACACCGTGACCGTGCCGGACAGCTTCTTCGCCGCCGCCGACGCCCCCGCGCCCGACCCGGACGAGGCGGGCGGCGAGTCGTCGGAGGAGGACGAGGAGCAGCCCGCCGCCGCCAGCAGCGCGGCCACGGCGGCGGCCGCGGCCGCGAGCGGCCTGCGCGCGCGGGCGTGCCGGAGCGCGCCTGCGTGCCGGAGCGCGCCTGCGGTCCGGGGTGTGCGGGCGGTCCCGGACCTGCCTGCGGTCCGGCGTGCGGATCGGGTCGTCACGGGCTTCTCCCTCGTGTCCTGCTGGAGTGCTCTCACGGCGTCTCGACCACCACGTTGGTCGACTTGATCACGGCGACCGCCGGCACGCCGGGCTCCAGGCCCAGCTCCTCGGCCGACTCCCGGCTGATCATCGACACCACCCGGAACGGCCCGGCCTGGATCTCCACCTGGGCCGAGACGTCGCCCAGCACCACCTCGGTGACGATCCCGGCGAAGCGGTTGCGCGCCGAGGAGCCGGTGCTCGCCCGCTCCGTGCGGTTCAGCTCGCGGGCGAAGGCGGCCAGGGCGGGCCCGGAGACGGTCCGGCGGCCCTGCTCGTCGCGCTCCGCGCGCAGCCGTCCGCCGTCGACCCAGCGGCGCAGCGTGTCGGCGCTGACGCCCAGCAGGGCGGCGGCCTCCCCGATCCGGTAGGTGTGCATGCGGTCATACTAGGTCGGCGGTTGCGAGCCTTAACGCCCGTTTCACTTGCAGGAACTGGACAATGTCGCGTTTGCAGCTCGCAGGCGCGGCCCGTCGGGGGGTCGCGCCGAGGGCGGTCAGTACACGTCGCGGACGTAGCGCCGGTCGGCGGCGAGCTGCCGTACGTACCCGGCCGCGGCCTCCTCGGTGAGGCCGCCGTGCGCCACGGCGATGTCCCGCAGCGCCTGGTCGACGTCCTTGGCCATCCGGGACGCGTCGCCGCACACGTAGAAGCGGGCGCCGTCCATCAGCCACGACCACAGCTGCGGGCCGTGCTCGCGCATGCGGTCCTGGACGTACACCTTGGCGCGCTGGTCGCGGGAGAAGGCGGTGTCCAGGCGGGTGAGCGTGCCCTCGTCCAGGAAGTCGGTCAGCTCCCGCTGGTAGTAGAAGTCGGTGGCGCGGTGCTGCTCGCCGAAGAACAGCCAGTTGGGCGCCCGGTGGCCGCGCGCGCGGCGCTCCTCCAGGAAGCCCAGGAAGGGCGCCACGCCGGTGCCCGGGCCCACCATCACCATCGGCGTGTCCGGGTCGGCCGGGGGCTTGAAGTGCGGGGAGCGCTGCACGAACACGGGGACGGGGGTGCCCGGCTCGGCGTCGGCGAGGAACGGCGAGCACACGCCCTTGCGCGGCCGGCCGCGCACGTTCTCGTACCGCACGACGGAGACCGTCAGCGACACGCGCAGCGGGTCCGCCAGCGGGCTGGTCGAGATCGAGTACAGGCGCGGCCGCAGCGGTCCCAGCGCCTCGGCCCACTCCCGCGCGGTGGCCTGGAGGGGGTGCTCGGCCACCACGTCGACGGCCTGGCGGCCCCAGGACCAGCGGGCCAGCTCGCCCTTGTTGTCCGGGCGCAGCAGCTTCTTCAGCTCGCGGCGGTCGTGGTCGGTGCGGTCGGTGACGAAGCGCAGCAGGCCCTGGGTGATCCGCGTAATGTCCAGGTGCCGGCGCAGCGCCTCGCCGAACGGCACCTCGCCCGCGCCGGGCAGCTCCACCGGGTCGCGCGCGTCCACGCCGGTGACCGCCAGCCACTCGGCCACCAGGTCCGGGCAGTTGACGGGCAGCACGCCGAGGGCGTCGCCCGCCTCGTAGACCAGCGGGGTCTCGGCCTCGCGCGTGTCGAAGGTGAACTGGCGGACCTCCTTGCCCGCGCCGGGCAGGGTGAGCAGCCGGTTGCCGGTCAGCCGGGCGGTGACGGGCGCGGGCCGGGAGCCGGCGGACGCCGGGGCCGGGCCGGCGGGCCCGGTGCTCGCGGCGGGCCCGGGCGCGGCGGTGTCCGCGGCGCTGGTGCCGACGGCGGTGCCGGTGCCGGTCAGGGCGGCGAGCACCTGGTCGAGCCAGGCCAGGGCGGACGGCTCGTAGTCCGGTTCGCAGTCCGTACGGTCCGTGAGTCGCACGCCGCCCAACTCGCCGAGCCGCTGGTCCAGGCGGCGGCCGTGGCCGCAGAAGTCGTCGTACGAGGAGTCGCCGAGCGCCAGCACCGCGAACCGCAGGCCGTCCAGGCTCGGCGTGTCCGGCCCGGTCAGGGCGTGCCAGAAGCCCGAGCCGTTGTCCGGGGCGTCGCCGTCGCCGAAGGTGCTCGTGATCAGCAGCAGGTCGGCGGCGGGCGGCAGCGCGCGGGGGTCGGCCTCGTGCATGCCGGCGAGCGTGACCTGGTGCCCGGTGGCGGCCAGGCGGTCGGCGGCGGTCGCGGCGAAGTCCTCGGCGTTGCCCGTCTGCGAGGCCCACAGCACCACGACCTCGCGGGTCTTCCCGCCGCCGGGCGCGGCGGGCACCGGGTCGGCGGCCGGGCCGGCGGGCCCGGCGGCGCGCGAGTACAGGCCGGCCAGCACGCCGTTCACCCACAGCGCGTGCTCGGCGCTGAAGGGCGCGCCTTCGGGCAGTACGGGTACGCCGGGCCGGCCCGGCTCGATCCCGGCGAGGAAGCCGACCAGGTAGCGGCGCTCGTGCTCGGCCAGCACCGGCGGCGGGCCGGGCTGGAGGCCGAAGGCGCCCGCCGCCTGGGACCCGACGGCGGCCGTGCCGAGCGTGGCCGTGCCGAGGGCGGCGGCCACCGGCACCGGGACCGCGCCGGCCGCCTCGGCCGCGGCCGCCCGGTCAGCCGTGCCCGGCGCCGCACCGGCGGGCGCGACGGCCCCGGCGACCTTCGTCAGCGACACCGCGCACACCTTCAGCTCCGGCTGGAAGGAGATCGGGTCCACCGCGTCGCTGGTGACCGCGTTGACGCACCGGTACTCGCCGAACAGGTCGTTCCAGTGGAAGGGCGCGAAGCAGCAGCCCGGCCGCACCCGGTCGGTCACCACGGCCGGCAGCACCGCCCGGCCGCGCCGCGAGGCGACCTCGACCGCGTCGCCCTCCGCGATGCCCAGCGCCCGCGCGTCGTCCGGGTGCACCTCCACGAACGGCCCGCCGTCCAGCCGGTTCAGCTTGGCGACCCGGCCGGTCTTGGTGAGCGTGTGCCACTGGTGCTGCACCCGGCCGGTGTTCAGCACGTACGGGTAGTCGTCGTCGGGCATCTCGGCCGGGTCCAGGTGCGGGCGGGCGAAGAAGACCGCCCGGCCGCTCGGGGTGGGGAAGGCGAGGCGGCCGTCCTCCGACACGTACCGGACCGGGTTGCGGTCGGGCCCGTCCGGGTGGGGCGCGGGCCACTGCACGGGCGTGGCGCGCAGCCGCTCGTACGTCACGCCGCGCAGGTCGTAGCCGGTCTTCGGGTTCCAGGCGCGCTTGATCTCCTCGAAGACCTCCTCCGCGTCGGCGTAGTCGAACGCCTCCCCGTACCCCATCCGGCGGGCGACCTCCGCGATGATCCGCCAGTCCGCCATCGCCTCGCCGGGCGGGTCGGCGGCCTGCCGGGCCAGCGTCAGGTTCCGCTCGCTGTTGATCATCACGCCGTCGGCCTCGGTCCACAGGGCGGCCGGCAGCACCACGTCGGCGTAGGCGTTGGTCTCGGTGTCGGCGAACACGTCCTGGGTGACGACGAACTCCGCCGCCTCCAGGCCCTCGATGACCGTACGGCGGTTGGCGACCGAGGCGACGGGGTTGGTGCACATGATCCAGCACGCCTTGACCGCACCGTCGGCCATGCGCCGGAACATGTCCACCGTGCCCTGCCCGGACCCGTCCGCGCGGACCGTGCCCGGCGCCAGCCCCCACAGCTCCTCGGCGAAGGCGCGGTCCTCGGGCACCAGCACGGACCGCTGCCCGGGCAGCCCCGGGCCCATGTAGCCCATCTCCCGGCCGCCCATGGCGTTGGGCTGGCCGGTGAGCGAGAACGGTCCGCTGCCCGGCCGGCAGATCGCACCCGTGGCAAGGTGCAAGTTGACCAGGGCGTTGGTGTTCCAGGTGCCGTGGGTGCTCTGGTTGAGGCCCATCGTCCAGCAGCTCATCCAGTCCGCCGCGCCGCCGATCAGCTCCGCCGCCCGGCGCAGGTCCGCCTCCGCGACGCCGGTGACCTCGGCGACGGCCGCGGGCGCGTAGTCCGCCAGGAACTCCGGCATCGCCTCCCAGCCCTCGGTGTGCGCGGCGATGAAGTCCGGGTCGGTGTGCCCGCCCGCCACCAGCAGGTGCAGCAGCCCGTTCAGCAGCGCCAGGTCCGTGCCCGGCCGCACCTGGAGGAACACGTCGGCCTTCTCGGCGGTCGCGGTGCGCCGCGGGTCCGCCACGATCAGCTTCGCGCCCGCCTTCACCCGGTCCAGCAGGCGCAGGAAGAGGATCGGGTGGCAGTCGGCCATGTTGGAGCCGATGACGAAGAAGACGTCCGCCTGGTCGAAGTCCTGGTACGAGCCGGGCGGGCCGTCCGCGCCGAGCGACAGCTTGTAGCCGCTGCCCGCGCTGGCCATGCACAGCCGCGAGTTGGACTCGATCTGGTTGGTGCCCAGGAAGCCCTTGGCGAGCTTGTTGGCCAGGTACTGGGCCTCCAGGCTGAGCTGCCCGGACACGTACAGCGCCACGGCGTCCGGACCGTGCTCGTCCACGATCGCCCGCAGCCGCCGCGCCGTGAGGTCCAGCGCCCGCTCCACGGGCACCGGCGCGGGCTCCTCGCCGCGGTCGGTGCGCGCCAGCGCGGTCGCCAGGCGGCCGGGCGCGGCCAGCATGTCGGCGGTGGTGGCGCCCTTGGTGCACAGCCGGCCGAAGTTCGCCGGGTGCTCCCGGTCGCCCGACGCCTTCCGGACCGTACGCCGCCCGTCCGGGCCGGTGGCCACGTCCAGGACCATCCCGCAGCCGACGCCGCAGTACGAGCAGACGGTCCGGATCCTGTCGGTGCCACCGGCCGGCGGCTGCTGCGCGGTCGTCACGGTCGTCCCCTCCTACGATCGGACTTCCTTCGCCGCCAACGTACGAAATGCCCGTTACGCGGTTGTCACACCCGATGATCAACGGGGGTTACGCCCCTTGCACAGCCGCCGGCCAGGACGTGTGAGATGACCGGCCGCCCGGGGGCGGGGGCCGGTGCGGGCCGAGCCGGGCGGGGCCGGGTCAGGCCGGGTGCGCGGCGGTGAACGCGGCGAGGGCGGCGGTCAGCCGGGGCAGGTCGGCCGGGTTGCCGGCGTCGATGCCGGTCAGCGAGGCGATCTTGCGCAGACGGTAGTCGACGGTGTTGGGGTGCAGGTGCAGGCGGGCGGCGGCGGCCCGGCGGTCCAGCCCGGCGTCGAGGTACGTGCGCAGCGTGGCCAGCAGCTCCGGCCGGTCGCGCAGCGGCAGCAGCGCCTGCGCGAGCAGGGTGTGCGCCGGGGAGGGCCGGGTGAGCTGGTACTCCACCAGCACGTCCGCCAGCTGGTACAGGCCGGGCGCTGCCTGGGTGAGCCGGACCACCTCCAGCACCTCGCGGGCCAGCTCCGCGGCCGCGGGCACCCCGGCCACGTCGGACGCGGCCACCGCGACCGTGGTCGGCACCCCGGCGCTCCGGCTCGCCGCCTCCTGGATCCGGCGCGCGTCGGCGAGGTCGTCCTCGGTGAGCGCGGCGTCGGCGGACGTGCGGGGCAGCAGGATCAGGCCACCGGTGGCCGCCAGCTGGCACAGCGCGGCCCCGCCGCTGACCTGGTCCAGCTCGGCGCGCACCCGGCGCAGCTTGCGGCGGGCGGCGATCAGCGGGTCGACGCCGGGAGCGGACTCCTCGGGGTGGGCCGGGACCGACACGTACAGCGAGAGGTAGCCGGGCGGCGGGACCAGCCCGGCCCGCTCGGCGAACTGCTCCACGGGCCGGCCCTCGACCAGCGCGGCCATCAGGGCCTGGGCCTCGGCGTGCCGGCCCCCGGTGCGGGCCTGGAACCCCTCCAGATAGCCGGCGCACACCTCGCTCTGCACCTGGACCAGGTGCCGCAGCAGGACCCGGCTGGCCTCCAGGACGTCGTCCACGTCCTCGGGGCGGGCGTCCGCCGTGAGCGCGTTCCAGAACTCCTGGGTGCCCAGGTGGTAGGCGGACAGCAGGACATCCGCGGGCATGCCCTCCTCGGCGCGGCGGACCACCGACTCGCGGACCATGGCCAGCTCGCCGGAGTCGGGCGCGGTCCGGTCGCGCACGCAGCGGGTGAACGACCGCACGATGTGGTCGACGACGTCCGTGACGCTGCCGGTGATCTCCTCGCGCGTCATCAGGCGGAAGACGGGCAGCTCCGTCAGCAGCAGCTCGACGATGGAGGCGACCAGCGCCGGCCGGACCTCGGCCAGCCGCCGCTCCAGCCGCTGCCCGCCGATGACGAGGGACGCGCGGGCCGCCGGCGCGTCCCGCGGGGCCACGACCACACCTCTGTTGTCTGTCACAGCCGGAGCGTGCCCCCATTCCGCGCCGCGGCGCAACCCGTAGGACCGGTGAACCTCGCTCCGTGACGTGCCCGGTGGCCGTCGGTCACGGCGCGCGGACCGCCCGCCGCGCCCGCCGCCCGGCACGCGCCCACCTGCGACGACGTACGGCCTCCGGGGTGGCTGCGCCGGAGACCGCGGCCCGCGCGTGTCGCCGCGCGGCGCCGGGACCGGGCGGGGCGGGCGCCCGCCGCCGCGTTGGTGACCTCGCCCAGCCACGTGTTGTGACCTTGCCCAAAGGAAGAGCCCGAGGCGGGAGCCGGTGACGCCCGCCCGCGGGGGCGGCGGCGGTGCCGGCGCCGGGCGGAGCGAAGGTGCGGGCCCCGGGCCAGGCCCTTAGCGTGAAGAAGAACCACAGGTGACCGACCGGGGAGCACCGGGCGCGGCGAAACCGCCCATCGGGACCTGACCGAAGCCCCCGGCGCCGGCAGTCGGCGTCCGTCCGGCCGCCGTACGCGCGGCCCCGGTCCAAGCTCGCCGTCGTACACACGGCCATGGTCCGCCCGGCGTCGTACGCGCGGTCGGGGTCCCGCGCGCTCGTGGTTCCGCCCGGCCGGGGAGCGTGCCGGCGCCGGCCGGTCCGGTCGTCCGCAGTCCGTCAGGGAGGAGCCGGCATGCCCTCCGCGTCCGTACCGTCCGCCGCCGGCGGCCCCGGGTCCGGCCCGCCCGGCGCCGCGGCCCGCCCCCGCGCCGCGCTCCACCGGCTCTACCGCCGCGACCTGCCCCACTACCCGGCCACGGGCCCCCGCATGGGCTATCTGGCCATCGTGGTGGCCGTCACCGTGGTGCTCTACTACGAGCTCTATGTGGTGTTCGCGGTCGCCGCCTCGCTCATCCACCACTTCGGCATGACGTTCACCGACTTCGTGTGGCTGGCGGTGATCGGCGCGGGGGTGGGCGCGTTCGCGTCGCTGCTGGCCGGGCTCGCCGACCGCTGGGGCCGGGCCAACATGGTGGTCTACGGCCTGCTGGCCGTCGCCGCGCTGTCCACCTTCGGGCTGCCGAACGCCGGCAGCAAGGCCGTCTTCTTCGTGCTCTTCGCGCTGCTGTCCTTCGTGGAGGGCGTGGTGCTGGTCGCCACCCCCGCCCTGGTCCGGGACTTCTCGCCGCAGCTCGGCCGGGCCTCCGCGATGGCCTA
The DNA here is from genome assembly GCF_031932565.1 of Streptomyces sp. B1866. Lineage (NCBI taxonomy): Bacteria > Bacillati > Actinomycetota > Actinomycetes > Kitasatosporales > Streptomycetaceae > Streptomyces > Streptomyces sp. B1866. The sequence continues at coordinate 3,008 of NZ_JAVSCF010000099.1, read as the reverse complement.
CTGGACCATGGGCCCCGTCCTCGGCAGCCTCATCACCACCGCGGTCACCAGCAGCACCCTGCACGGCAGCGAGTGGCAGGACCAGCTGCGCTACTCCGGTCTGGCCGGATTCGGCCTCTTCCTGGTCGCGCTCGTGGCCCTGCGGGAGCTGTCCCCGGCGCTGCGCGACCAGATCATGGTGAGCCTGCGGGACCGGGCGCTGGTGGAGGCGCGCGCCAGGGGGCTGGACCCGGAGGCCGTACGGCGCGGGGAGTGGCGGCAGATGATGCGGCTGGACGTGCTCGGCCCGGTGCTGGGCGTCGGACTGTACCTGCTGCTGTACTTCTCGGCGGTCGGCAACTTCGTCGTGTACTTCGCGACCGTCTTCGGCTACAGCGAGCGGCGCACGAACGGGCTGATGAACTGGTACTGGGTGGCGGACGCGATCGCCCTGCTGGTGGCCGGCGTGCTGTCGGACGTGCTCAGGGTGCGCAAGCCCTTCATGATGGTCGGAGCGGCCGGGTCGATCGTGATGACCGTGCTGTTCGCCCTCCGGGCCACCGAGCCGGCCACCGGCTACTACACCTTCGTCCTGTTGCTCGTGCTGTTCAGCGCCTTCCAGGCGATCGGGTACGCGCCGTGGATGGCGGCGTACACCGAGACCGTCGAGCGGCACAACCCGGCCGGCACCGCCGTGGGCCTCGCGATCTGGGGCTGGATCCTGCGCATCGTGGTGGCCGTCTCCAGCGCCGTCGTCCCGGTGGTCGTCACCTCGGCCACCCCGCTGATGGACCACGGCCCGCAGGTCGCGGAGGCCCAGCGGCGGGCCGGGCCCGCGCTCGACGTCATCCGCGCCCACCCGGAGATCTTCGCCGAACTGGACAGGTACCCGCCCGGCTCGGTGCCCCCGGAGCTGGCCGCGCGCGCCCTGCGCGAGGTGGGCCCGGGGGGCCTGGCGACCGTCCAGAAGGCGCGGCCGGAGCTGGCCGTGCTGAAGAAGTACGGGCCCGAGGTGCGCGACGCGGCGGCGGACGCGCCCGGGCAGTGGCAGACCTGGTGGTGGGTGTGCCTGGCCGGGCAGGTGCTCTTCGTGCCGCTCGTCCTGCCGATGAAGGGGCGGTGGAGCCCGAAGCGGGCGCGCGAGGACGTGGCGCGGCACGAGGCGGCGGTCCAGCGGGAGCTGGCCGCGCTGGCCGCCGAGCGGCGCGACTGAGCCGCCGGTCGGCGCGCCGCACCGGGCCCCGCCGCCCGGCGGTCACCCGTGTCGCCCCCTCCCCCCGGGACCGGTGCCGGTACGTACGCGGGGGTGCGCCGCCGGTGCCCTCGCCGCTCCCGAGTAATAAATTAACTTTGAGGCGATTGATCCGTGTGCCCGGATTGTGGTCCTGGGCTGGTTCGAGTCGGAGGCCGACGGCTTGCGGAGGGCGAGGACGGTCATGAGCGCCACGCGCGGCGAGGGCCCGCGGGAGCCGCCGGGCCCGGTGCGGGCGCGGCGGCTGAACCTGCTCGCGGCCGTGGCCCCCGGCCAGGGGGACGCCGGCGTGCTGCAACCCGCCCTGCTCCAGGCAACGGCCGAGCTGGGCGGCTACGGCGGCATGGCGCACGTGCGCGTGCGCGGCAGCACCGGGGCGGACCTGCGGCTGGTGATGAGCAACGGGCTGCCCGGCACGGTCACCGCGCACTGGGCGATCGTCCCCGAGCGGGGCTCGGGGGCCCTGGTGCGGGCCGTCCGCGAGGAGGCGTTCGTCCACCTGCACAGCGCCGGCGCGCCCGCACAGCCGTACGGGCCGGCGCCCGGCGACCCGGGGGAGACCGCGGTCTTCGACGACGTGGGGATGGCCGCGGTGCCGGTGCCGGGGCCGGACGGCCCGCTGGGCACCCTGTCGGTGCTGCTGCCCGCCTCCCGGGTGCCGAGCCCGGAGCAGCGGGCGTTCGCCGAGGAGGTGGCCCGGTGGGCGGGCGAGCGGATACGGCTGACCTCGCTGGGCCCGGAGGGCGTGTCCCCCAACCTGCTCGGCGGGCAGGAGGCCCGGCGGCCCGGGGCGGAGGCCGGCCGGAACTGGTCGTGGGACCTGCGTACCGGCTCGCTCACCTACTACGGGCCGGTGCTGGAGGAGCTGGGCATGGACCCGGCGCTGGACGACGGCCGGCTCGACTCCTGGTCCAAGGCCATCCATCCCGACGACCACGTCTGGGTGGCCGCGGAGGCCGACCGGGGGGTCCGGGCCCGCAGCGAGTGGGACCTGACGTACCGGGTGCGCCGGGCGGACGGCACCTACACCTGGGTGCAGACGCACGGCCGCGTCGTCCTGGACGAGCACGGCGAACCGGTCGGCGCCGAGGGCCGGACCTGGCCCGTCGGCGAGTCGCACGGCGCGCTGGAGTCGGTGGGCCGGGCGCTGCTGCACATGAACGACGGCTTCCTCTCCCTGAGCGCGGACGGGCGGGTCGGCTTCGTCAACGCGGCGGCCGAGCGGCTGCTGGGTCCGGCGCGGGAGATGGTCGGCCGCAGGCTGTGGGAGGTGCCCGCGCTGCGGGACGTGCCCGGCGTGGCGGAGCGGTACCGCGAGGCCGCGGCCGGTGGCGAGCCGGTGAGCTTCGAGGTGCCGGTGCCCGGCCGCCCCCGGGGGCCGGCCGCGGGACCCGGCCGCGACCGGGCACCGGGCGGCGGCGCGGGCCCGGACAGCGGTCAGAGACCGGACGGCCCGGACGGCGAGCAGTGGTACCACCTACGGCTCGTGCCCGTGCCCGACGGGCTGACGGCGTACGTCACGGACGTGACCGAGCGGCGGCGCCGGGAGGCCGAGCGCCGGGCCGTGGAGGAGGCGGCGGCGCGGCGGGCGGCGCTGATGTCCCGGCTGACGCGGGCGCTGGCCGAGGCGGTCACCGCCCGGGACGTGGTGGACGCCGTCGCCGCGAGCCTGCTGCCGCCGCTCGGCGCCGACGGGCTGATCGTCGCGACGCTGGAGCACGAGCGGATCGACGTGGTCGGCTCGGTCGGCTATCCGGACGCGTTCGTCCGGCGGGTG